>JAYUAV010000201.1:0-8397 GCA_043741175.1 Verrucomicrobiota bacterium | reverse complement strand
TCTGCGTCGTTGAAAAACTTCACGATGGGCGATTTCCATTCACCGTTCTCCACCTTGATGTAGGCGAGACCTTTCGCGCCGAAACTCTTGGCGTATTCGGTCATCGTCTCGATCTGGCCCTGCGTCGCGCCAGCCATGCCTTTCGCGTTCATGGCTTTCACCACGCCGCCATTGGCAATCGCGCCGCTGAACACTTTGAATGTGCTCGCCTTGAATTCCTCAGTGAAGTCCACGAGTTCCATGCCGAAGCGCGTGTCGGGCTTGTCAATGCCGTAGCGATTCAACGCTTCCTCGAAACTGATGCGCTTGAATGGCGTGGGCACGTCCACGTTGAGCGCGGTTTTCCAAACGCGTTTGATGAGACCTTCGATGAGCGCGTAAATGTCTTCGCGTTCGATGAAGCTCATCTCGATGTCCACCTGCGTGAACTCCGGCTGACGGTCGGCGCGCAAATCTTCGTCGCGATAGCAGCGCGCGAGCTGGAAATATTTTTCCACGCCCGCGACCATCAAGATTTGTTTGAACTGCTGGGGCGATTGAGGCAACGCGTAGAACGTGCCGGGCTCGCGGCGGTTCGGCACGAGGAATTCGCGCGCGCCCTCGGGCGTGGACTTGAACAACGTGGGCGTCTCGACTTCGAGAAAGCCCTGTTCCTCCATGAACACCCGCGTCGCTGTGGCAACCTTCGAGCGCGTGCGGAGATTGCGCGCCATTTCCGGGCGACGCAGATCGAGATAGCGATATTGAAGGCGCAACTCTTCGTTGACCTTGTTCGCGACCTCGGGATCGTCCACGGGGAACGGCAGGACTTCCGCCATGTTCAACACTTCAAAGGACTGCGCCATCACCTCGACTTCGCCGGTGGGAATTTTCGCGTTGTTCGTGCCGTCGGGACGTTGGCGGACCTTGCCGGTGATGCTGACGACACATTCGCTGCGCAAGGTCGCGGCCTGCTCGAACAGTTCCTTGGTCCAATCCGACGGATCGAACACGGTCTGCGTGCGGCCTTCGCGGTCGCGAATATCAATGAAGATGAGGCCGCCGAGATCGCGCCGGGAATGAACCCAGCCGGAGAGCGTGACGGTTTGCCCGATGTGAGCCGGGCGCAGTTCGTTGCAATGATGCGTGCGTTTCATTTCTAAATCTGGTGGCTGCGCTGGTAACAGCGCGGCTATTTAACTTTGTGCCGTGCTCTCACGAGCACAGCCACAATCGCTCAAAGCGAATGCGGATGATGACGATGAAAGCGGTTTAACTCAAACTTTTTTGCGGCGACCGGCGAACGCTTCAGAACTGGTTTTGTCGTGACAATCCCACTGCATCCGCGTTACACAGTTGTCATTCGCGCAACGGAATTCAGCCCATGAACAATCGCCTTTTAATCAATCCAGGAACGCCTCAAGCCTGGCAGATCGAACTCACTCCCGGCCTCAACCGGATCGGGCGTGGCGAGAGCAACGACCATGTCATCAATCACCCCTCTGTCTCGACGCATCACTGCGAAATCACCGTGACAGAGACGACGGTCACGGTGAGAGACCTCGGTTCAACCAACGGCACATTCGTGGAGCGCGTGCCGGTGAATGTGTTTCAACTTCACAACGGCCAGCATGTTCAATTCGGCTCGGTGGACATGATGTTTGATACGGACATGGCTCCGGCGTTGCCTTCACCAGCGGTCAACATGCCGGGCGCGGGTGCAAAAATAGTTTTGGCAAATCCCGGCACTGCTGCACCTCCTCCTCCTCCTCCTCCGCCTGTGGGCGGATTGAGAATCAACAAGACCGTTCACGCCGCACCACCGCCACCGAGCGCACCTTCATTACCACCGGAGACGGGTCGCCCTGTGGGAAGACCGATGAACAGGCCGCAGCCGAAAACCCACGACGAGTTCGCCACCGAACGCGAGAAGACAGACCGCAAGATGTTCGTGAATGGCGTGGTAGGAGCGATCTGCGGTGGACTGGTTGGGATGTTTGGCTGGTATCTGCTCATCTTGTTCCTGCACATGGAAATCGGTTATGCGGCCATCATGGTGGGTGCGGTGACAGGAGCGGGAGCCAGACTGTTGGCGCGTCAAGGCAGCAGTCTGCAAGGCATCGTGTGCGCCGTGTGCGCGTTGTTCGCCATCATCGGCGGGCAATACTTCGCGCTCGTGTCCATCGTGGACAAAAACGTGGATTATATCCTCGCCAAGGAATACAAACGAGAGATCAAGTGGGCGAAATCCGCCGTTGAAGTCACGAATGAAACGGAGATCACTTATTTCCTCTCCGTCCGCGACGATACGAAGCAAAGCTCGATCTCAGCGGAAGACATCAAAACTTTCCAAGAAAAAGAACTGCCGAAGTACCGCGATCTATTGAATGGCAAACCCACCAAGGAAGAATATGTCATTAAGGAAAAGGCAAGCATCCCAAGACCGCGCGTAGTGGACAGCATCGGACTCTTTACCATCGTGTGGAGTCTGTTCGGCATCGCAGCGGCCTGGCGGATCGGGTCGGGCAACGAAGGGTAAAACTAATTTAGGCCGAGCAGTCGGGACTGGAAGTTACTTCCTAGGAATCTGCTCCGCCAATTCCTCCGCCGGGTAGGTCCAGATTTCCGCGAGTGTGGGATGATAATGCGGCGTGGCGGCGAACTCATGTACCGTCATGCGCTTCGCTATTGCCACATTGATTTCGTGGATCAATTCGCCGCCCACCGGCCCGACACAACAGGCGCCGAGGATTTCGCCGGTCTTCGGATTCGCCAGCAGCTTCACGAAACCGTCGAGCGCTTCCATGATGAGGGATTTGCCGTGGTCGTTGAACGGATAGCTCGCGACGCGGAACGGAATCTTACGCGCGGTCGCTTCCTTCTCGGTCAATCCCACGGTGGCGACTTGCGGGTCGGTGAACACCACGCTCGTCAGTAACCGGTAATCTGTCGTGCGCGGGCGGCGCGGGTTCGCGATGTTGTGCGCAGCAATCTCCGCCTGTTGGATCGCGATGTGGACGATCTCGTATGGCCCTGTACAATCGCCCGCCGCGTAGATGTGCGGCGCGCTCGTCCGCATCTGCGCATTGGCGATGATGCGGTCTTTCTCGGTTTCAACACCCGCGTTTTCCAAACCCAACGTCGCGGTGTTCGGTGAACGTCCGAGTGCGAGCAAGATTTCATCCGCTTCGGCGCGCTGCTTCTTCCCGTTCTGCTCGAACTCGATGACCTTGCGATTCCCGTTGCGGCGCGCGGCGAGAAGTTTCGTGCCGGTGAACAGCTTGATGCCTTCGCGCTGGAACACGGTTTTGATGACCGCGCCTGCGTCATCATCGAACTCACGCAAGACATGCGGGCTGCGTTGGATTTGCGTCACCTTTACGTCGAACCGCGCGAAGAATTGCGCGATCTCACAGGCAATCGCCCCGCCGCCCAGCACGATGAGCGACTTGGGCAACTTCTGGAGAGAGAGCGCGTGATCGCTGGTGATGTAACCGACTTCTTCGAGCGCGGGCAACGGCGGCGGTGAGACGATTGAGCCAGTCGCGATGACGAAGTGACGGGCGGTGATGGTAGGGCGCGTCACTCCGTGCGCGCCGTCGTCGCCTGACACGGAATGGTTGAGTGACTTCTGGCGAAATGTTTGTCCCGCTACGTTCGCGGCGGGCAGAGGACTGCCCGCCCTACCAGCACGCAGTTGTTCGAGCGTCAAAGTGTGTGCATCCACAAAGCTCGCATTCGCGCGGATGAATTTGAATTTCCCGCTGGCAAGTTGTTTGCGGCGATAGCTGGCGAAGTCTTCGATCATCGCGGCCTTGCGCGCCATGACCTTCTTGAAATCGAAGCCGATCTTGCCGGGTTTGAGTCCCCAAGTCTTGCCGTTCCGCGCCAGATGGAGAACTTCCGCCGCGTAGAGCAACGCCTTGCTCGGCATGCAACCGCGCAGGATGCAGAGGCCGCCAACTTCCTTGCCGCCCTCGATGACAACGGTTTTCAATCCTGCGGCCGTTGCTGTTCGCGCGGCGGCGTAACCCGCGCTGCCGCCGCCAAGGATGGCGACATCAAAATCAAACTTGGTTTTCATGGAAATAAAAAATGGCGCGGAGCTTTCGCGCCGCGCCGGAGCGCGGTCTTCAGCCCGCTTCAACGTCCTTTGGTTTGAGTCATGCTAAAATGTCAAATCCCATTTGTGCTTGGCACATTGAAGCGGCGTGAACGCCGCGCTCCGCTGATTCCCGCGCCCTAGTAAACCACTTTGTTGAGTGGATACTCGGTGACGCCTTCCGCACCTGCGGCTTTGAGTGCGGGGATCAACTCGCGGACGATGTGCTCGTCAATGATCGTTTCCACGGCCACCCAGCCTTTCTCGCTGAGGGGCGAGATCGTCGGGCGACGCAACGCGGGCAAGTTCTTCAGCAGCGTTGGCACGTCTTTCTCGCGGATGTTCATCTTGAGGCCGACTTTGGTTTCGGCTTCAAGCGCGCCCTTGAGCAGCATCGCCATCGTCTCGATCTTCTTTCGCTTCCATTTGTCTTTCCACGCGGTGTGATTCGCGATGAGTCGCGGCGTGGAACTGAGCAATTCATCCACGATGCGGAGTTTGTTCGCGCGGAGTGATGAACCCGTCTCAGTGACTTCTACGATGGCATCCACAAGTTCGTGGGCTTTGACTTCCGTCGCGCCCCAGGAAAATTCCACTTCCGCCTTCACGCCGTTCTTCTTGAGATAGCGTTTGGTGAGGTTGACGACTTCGGTGGCGATGCGTTTGCCCTGCAAATCTTTCACCGACTTCACCGGAGAATCTTCCGGCACGCACAAGACCCAGCGCGCAGGTTTGCGGGAAACTTTGCTGAAAAGAAATTCGCCGACTTCGTGGACGTCTGAGCCGTTTTCCATGACCCAATCATGGCCGGTGATGCCGCAATCCAGATAGCCATGCTCGACGTAGCGGCTGATTTCCTGCGCGCGGATCAGGCGGATTTCCATTTCGGTATCGTCCACATAGGGGATGTAGGATCGGCTGCTGACGGAAATGTTCCAGCCAGCCTTGGCCATCTTCTGAATGGTTGCGTCCTGCAAACTGCCCTTGGGCAACCCGAACCTGAGTATCTTCTTGCTGCTCATAAAATCATTTTCCAAGTCCACTGCGGCAAAGCCAATCTTTTAATTCAAATTGAATTCAACCACGAATGGACACGAATCAGTAACTGTTTTGACACGGATTTCACAGATTGGCACGGATTGAATCTGTGTTTATCCGTGCAATCCGTGTCTAACCCTTCCGAACCACGCGCCGCCCCTGCACGAGAATTTCACCACGCGCAATCGCCGCCACGCACTTCGGATAAAGCTCATGCTCTGCCGCGTGAATCCGCGCGTGCAACGTCGCCGCAGTGTCATTGTCCATTACGGGCACGGTCTGTTGCCCGATGATTGCGCCGGAGTCCACGCCTGCGTCCACGAAATGCACGGTGCAACCCGTCGCCTTCACGCCGTGATCCAGTGCCTGCTTCCACGCTTCGAGTCCGGGGAACGATGGCAGCAACGACGGATGCACGTTCACAATGCGGCCTTCGAACGCGCGGAGGAAATCTCCTTTCAACACGCGCATGAAACCAGCGAGCACGATCAAATCCACCTTCGCTTCCTGCAACGCCGTCACATAGGCGCGTTCGGCATCTTCGTCGAGCTTGGTGCGGAACTTTCCGGGTGCGATGAAACGCGACGGAAGATTTCGCTGCCGCGTGTGCTCAAGGATTCCTGCGTTCTCCACGTCGCTCAACACGATGCCGACTTCAGCGGGAAGCTGTCCTGCGGCGATGGCGTCAGCGATGGCGACGAAGTTCGAGCCTTTGCCCGAACCGAGCACGCCGAGTCGAAATGTTTTTCCGGTGTTCACGCGGTCAAGTTGCCTGCCACTGCGGTTTCACTACAAGCCTTGGAAGTTACGACCAGCTTTCGCACTTGATCGAAAAATTCCTCCGCCACCATAAAGCCCACACACTCCGGCTTGCGGCATTGGCAGACGTGTTCGTGATATTCCTCCATGTCGAATCCGTAGTTGAAAGTAAGTTCCTCGCCTTGCTTCAGATCGCGCAGCGCGTTGATGAAGATGCGCCTCTCGTCCCACTCGGCTTCGCAGTTCGGCTCACAACTGTGATTGATGAATCGCGCCGGATTCCACGCGACATCTCCGTCGAGATCGTAATCGTCATCAATCGTGAAGATGTAAGCGTTCTCCGCTTCACACCGTTTGGCCGATTCAACTTTGTCTATGCGCTCGCCGACGTATTCGATGATGCGTGTGCTAGCAGGAATATCTTTCCGTGCGTAACCGCCCGTGCCGTGGATGGCGGACTGGCGCACTTCAAGAAAATCATTTCCGTGTTCAACGGGAATGATTTCAATCGCACCGCTCATGTTGATCGTTTCCATAAAGCCGGGGAGTTTGCCTTAGAGCTTGGGAATGTCGAATCCGTATTCTCGACAGAACTTGTCGAGCGGTGCGCGGATGTCCACGGGACGCCGCGTGAATGGATCAGCAAAGCAAAGGCGCACGGCGCGCAAACCCATCTCGGTGTGCGGCGGGCGTTGCCCATACAATTCATCAGCGAACACCGGACAGCCGGACTCTGCCATGTGAACGCGAATCTGATGCGTGCGGCCTGTGAGCGGATGCGCCTCGACGAGAGCTTTGGGAGAAATCGTTGAGGTGAGTTGGCGCAGTTTCTTTTCGATCTCCAACTTGCGCGCTTTGAACTCAGCGTGCGTTTCGTTACTGCGGATGCTGGCGAGATCCGCTTTGGGAGTCGCCGTGGCCGCTAGCTTGGCCGTGCCCCGGTCAAGAATCTGCAACACCTTAAAGTGCGTCTCAGATTCCTTACCCGTGAGTGCGTCCACTTTCATGCGACCAAACTTCCGCTCGTCCTGCGCCAGCGCGAAACGGCAGGTCCATTCTTTTTCGTTCGGCACTTCGCTCGTCACGGCGAGGTAGGTCTTCTCCATCTGCCGGCTCTCGAACAGATCGCCGTAAGCTTCAACCGCGCCTTGGCTTTTGGCGAAGAGCAGAATGCCGGTCGTCTCCGCATCCAACCGATGCACGTAGCGCAGAAATTTCAGGCTGCGCGACTTCGCCCAATAATCCCCCGCCGCGATGGACGACACGATGGCGGCTTGCAGGTTGCGATTCGTCCGCTGCCAATTGAAGGGCACAAGCATCCAATTGCGCGGCTTGTCAATGGCCAGCACCGCGCGATCTTCGTACAGGATCGGCATCGGCGGGATGCCGGGCAGTTCGATGGAATTAGGTTTCGCCACGCGGGGAGACTAGCGGAAAATTATTCCGACGCGACTTTGATTTCGCTCGGCTTGCGGAAAATCTTCCACTTGGCGCGCGGCACATCGCGAAAGGCTTTCTGGTAGCGCGCCGCGTCCGCTGGCTCATTCGTCACATCGCGGATGTAGATATGCGTGATTTGCTCGGGAAATTTCCGCGCCAGTGCGCCGTATATTTCCGGGTCGCGCTCGCCGGAATCGCCGACGAGGATGAACTTTCGCTTGGGGAATTGCTTCAGGAGCGGTTCAATCACGCCCGGTTTGTATTTCTCCGGACTGGCGAACAGGCTGAAGAAGCTCCGGTCTTTCCAGCGAAATTGTTTCAACTCAAACGTGCCAGCGGGAAAACCCTTGGAGGCGATGAACGCAGCCAGTGGTTCATAAAGCTGCCACGGACTGGCCGAAATGTAGTGGAACGCCGCGTGGTTTGAGCGGGCGAGTGATTGATATAACTCCGCCATGCCGGGCACGGGTTGAAACTCACGCAAAAAAGTATTCCGCAAGGTGGCCTTGCGATCACGCACTTCCGTGATCTTGATCGTGTCATCAATGTCCGAAATCACGCTCACGCCTTCATTTTCCAGCGGAAACAACTGTCCGGTGAACTGGCGACTGTCTTGCGCCGGGAGCACCGCCTGGAAATCTGCTGCGCCGGTGTGGGTGAACAAAACATCCCCGGAGAATTTGCCGTTCGCTTGCGACTTGCTGATGAAAAACAAATTCGTCCCGAAGCGCACCTGAATTGCCTTGCGCCGTTCGTTGTCCACCAAGAACAGGCGGGCGCGATTGGTGAAGATGGTGTTTTCCTCGGCAGTGAGATCATCAGATTTCAATTCCACTACTTTGCGGAACGCGCCGATCAACAGCCGCCATTTTTCCACCTCGAACACGCGCCCCCGGATTTCTGCGCGCCACAAGTTGGTTGGTCCTGGTACGCGCTGCGCCACGCTCGGATAGAACACGATTTGCTCGTCGGACTTGAGGTTGGTTTCTTGCGAGTGACTCATAGTGACGATGAACAAGGCAAGCAAGCAGGCGAGCATTCGCGGAGACCCGCGCTCCGGTTTGTTGCTGCGCCGCCAT
>JAYUAV010000200.1:0-8330 GCA_043741175.1 Verrucomicrobiota bacterium | reverse complement strand
CAATTCATCACCGGCACGCCGGAAAGAATCCGGCTCGCGCGGAGATAGAGATTGGAGTGGAGGTGGCCGATGATGGTTTGCTCAATCTGCGGAATCTTCGCGCGCACAGTGTCGTCGCGCCACAGAAACGGCAACGCGGTCGGGTCGTGACAGAAGAACAAGACGCGTTGTTCCGGTCGCAATCCTGCGAACGCCGCGTGCACTTCGGCGAAATGTTTCTCGCGTAGTTGCTCCCACGCGTTGCGTTCGTCGGGAAGCATGTCGCTGGCGAACACGGGCAGGGCGATGAGTGTGGAGGTGCAGTTGAACAGGACGTAATTGCCAAGTTCAATCTTCCAGAACGATTGGATGCCGAGTTGTTCGATGCCGCGACGCCAGCTTTCCAAGCGCAATCCGCCGCGCGTTCCCATGAGGCGGAGTTTACCAAGTTCGTGATCGCCAAAGCTGAGGCGGAGTTTAGTGCCGAATTTACCGCGCAGTTTACCGATGCACTCGGATGCGCTTTCCATCGCGCCGTCCTCGCTCAAGCCGAGTGCGGCGGTGTTGCAGGAGTAATCTCCGTTGGCGATGGCGTAATCCACTTCGGGAACGTCTGCGATGAAGCCATCCAGTTGACCGTTCTGTTGAAGCGGGTAACGCAGCCAGACGTTGCGGCGATATTGGCGGAGCGCGAAACGTAGGAGGGGATTCTTGATGACGCGATGTTCGTAATCGTCGCCCTCGGCTCTTTCCGTTGGTCCGGCGTAGTGGACGTCGCTGAGGATGGCGATGCGAAATCGTCGGCTCATTGCCGGTCAATCAGCGTGAGTGCCTGCGGGCAAGACGATGCTGAACGTGGTGCCGCGATTGGGTTTGCTCTCGACGGTGATGAGGCCGTCGTGCTCGTGAATGATTTTGCGCGTGATGGGGAGTCCGAGGCCGGTGCCGTTGCTCTTGGTGGTGTAGAACGGTTCAAAGAGGCGATCCAAATTTTCGGGAGCGATGCCTGCGCCGGTGTCGGCCACGGTGATGCGGACGTGCGGCTGGCCTGCGCGTTGAGGCGGGGCGATGTCGTGCGGAGTCGTGGGCAAAAATTCTGTATGAACGGTGAGCGAACCATTCACGCCAGTGGCATCCACGGCGTTGAGGAACAGGTTCACGAAGACTTGTTCGAGCTGGTGGTTGTCTCCGTGGACGGCGTCGTGCGTGGCGTTGAAGGAGCGGTTGAGGGAGATGAGTTTGCCATCCAATTGATGCTGCACCATACGGAGCGAGTGTTCGAGAATGTCGTGGAGTTGCACACGCGAACGGGTGGGCGGAGTGGAACTGCCGAACTTCAAGAGTTGCCGCACGATGTTGTTCACGCGGCTTATTTCGCGTCCGACGATCTCGGCAAGCTCGGCGTCCTTGTTTTTTTCGAGCAACAGATCAATGAATGTTTTCACGGCCACGAGCGCGTTCTTGATCTCGTGCGCCATGCTGGCGGACAACGTCCCGATGGTGGCGAGGCGGTCCAAACGTTCGACGCTCTGGCGAAGTCGCGCGAGGCCAGTGATGTTTGTGAGCGTGATGATGAACAGATCGTTGCCGGGAATGGTGAGAGGCAGGACGCTGACGTGAAATTTGCACGCGGGCCCGATGCCTGACTGAATCTGGAGTTCAGGAACAACGACGCGCTGTTTTGTTGAGACGGTGGTTTGGACGAGTTGATGAAGCGTCGCGGGCAAGTCAGTTGAAGCACCGAGGCTGAGGAGTTTTCGCGCTTCCGGAGATGCCGAGAGAATTTGTCCGAGCGAATCCACGGCGATGGTTTCCGGTTGGAGGAGATCACCGAGAGCGGGCAGGAGATTGAATGCCTGCTCGTTGTGGGTGGAATCGCGATGGGCCATGCGTTGTTTAACGAATCGTATTGGAGTTCACGGCCATGACCAGAGGAAGGGGAATCGCAGGCGATAGAATCCGAGTTCGCCGGGGGCGTTGACTAGGATGGATTGATTCAAGTTGGTAGTGGTGACGTTGGCGGCAGTGGACCAGTCGAGGAAATTGGTGCTGACTTCGACGACGCCGTTTCTGCCGACGGGGAGGTCTGCCATGCTTAATTGATTGCTCGTGTTCACGGAAACGATGTCACTGATACTGGCTGGAGAGAGCAACTGCTGCGCCTTGTCTGCGATGTGCATGTGGAACTTGGCGGTCGGCGCCTGATAGTCCCAGAAGATGTAGTTCGCGCCGGGGCCGTTCAGGGACAAATCACTCAGCAACGGGTCTTCCAAAGCGTCAATGCTCTGGCTGAGGTATAATGCGTTGGTCAGTCCATAATTGGCTGAGTGAATCAAAACATCGTCGAGCAATTCAAAGATGTCGGGAACGACGATTTTCAGATTAGGCAGAGTTGCGGTGAGATTGCTGACCAAGAGATTGAAGCCTGCGTTAAAATCCATCACTCGTTGGCGGATGAAGGCTTTGTTTGCAGTGGAGTTAAAGACAAATTGCGGAATTTTTGAAATATCCACCGCGTTCGGCATGACCAGTGTTCGGATGCCTTTTGCGTAAAGATTGGTAACCACCTTGTAATGGTTTGTCAGGGAAAGGTTGATTGCGTTGGCCCAGGTTGTTGGATTTAACGATGGGTAAATAACCCCCATGTCATTTACGAAATCAGCATTGTTGACCCATACAACTACCAGAGCAGCGGAGGCGGCGTTTGTGGGGGCGTTAAAACTGCCTATCTGCGAAACCAAGGTGGCACTGTCGTGACCATAGTAAGACCAGTTTTTATTCGAGTCACAGGTTAGCGACTGTCGTTGGGCGAGCACCTCGACCCAGACCCGACCATTCGACCAGCGAAGGCCGTTTGTGCTGTAGTAATACTGGTCGCCGGGACCGTTCGTCGTGCTGGAAACGCTGTCGCCGAAAACATAGAAAGACGTGAAGGCCGCCCTTGCTTGGTTGAGACTCAACACAACGAGCAAACAAAGACAGATCGTGAAGCGGTGCGAACTTTTCACATTGCGAGTTTGCCTCTCGCTTGGGCAAAGTAAAGAAAACACACGATAGTTTTGGGCAGACGTGGCGCGATTCTGGACACACAAGCAGGAATCGCTATGAAAGAATGGATTGCGCGTTCAATTTCTGTCACCGATGGCATTCCGGTGAGGAACTTGCTGAATCCGAAGGGCATTGCTCGCTTTTCCCGTTTGGAACTGAGTTCATAAGATGAGTTGTGCGTTTTCACATGATGTATAGAAATAAAATCAGAATCATTGCTCTCTTGCTGGGGCTACTGTTCGTCGCAGCAGATAAGGCGGCATTTGCCAACGGCATGCGATTGGTGAGTCAGGATGGTTTTGCCTCGGCTCGTGGTGAAGCGTTCGCTGCGACGGCGGACAATCCTTCGGCAATCTATTACAATCCGGCTGGCATCACTCAACTTGAAGGCACGCAAATCCGTTCCGGCATCTACGCGCTTTATTTTGATCCCACTTTCACTCCGCCAGACACGGCTGGAAACGCAGGCAAGACTTATCATATCAAGAAAAAAACCGCTGCTGCGCCTGAACTTTTTATCACACACACAGTGGATGACACGCCGGTGACGTTTGGCGTTGGCATCTATGCACCTTACGGCGCCGGATTGGAATGGCCGGACGATACCGGCTTTCGGACGGTTGGGACGAAAAGTGAACTGACGTATCTGCGATTCAATCCTGTCATCGCGTTAAAAATTCTTCCTGGACTTTCGATTGGCGGAGGTCTGATGGCGGATTATGGCAAAATCAATTTGGAACAAGGTACTCGCCCGCTTTTCCAACCGCCGAATGTGAACTTCTTTCATTTCACCGGCGAGGGTCTGAGTGCTGGCTATAACCTGGGCTTGCTGTGGCAACCGCGTGAAAAAATTTCAATCGGCGCGACGTTCCGCAGCACGACGGCATTCACGATGGACGGATACACAGAATTCCAACAGACGCCCGGAGTCATCACATATCAAAGGCACAATGCTGAGGCTGATTTCAAGTTTCCGCTGACGGCTGTGATCGGGCTGTCGTACCGTCCGACGCCAAAGTGGAATTTTGAAATTGATGCTGACTACACCGACTGGAGCAGCTTTGGAACAATCATCATCTATCAGGAGGGAACAGTTCCGAATGGCATCAAACAAAACCCGCCCTTCACTTTGGACTGGCGACCAAGCTGGATTTACTCCGGCGGTGCGACCCGATTTTTTGACAACCAATGGCACGTCAGCGTGGGCTACCTTTTCAACCAAAGCTCAGTTCCTGATGCCAACTACTCTCCGCTGATCGCTGATGTGGATCGCCACTTCGTGACATTTGGAGTCGGGCGGAAAGGGCGTAAGCTCGATTTCGATGTCACCTATCAGTTCGGACTCGGCAAAGCGCACACCGTGGCTGGCAGCGTTCCCTCATCCGCAGCACAGATTCAAGGTCAGACCGCCGATGGCACTTACGATTTTGTTAGCCATGCAGTGTTAATGACTGTTGGAATCCGTTTTTGATGAAGCCATGAGCAACACAAGCAACACGATGACCGGTCTGGCAGGTGGCGAAGTGCAGGAGATGATCGCCACGGTCAGCAACAGTCTTGGCGTGGAGTTTCATTTACCGCTGTTGCGCGTGACGAGGCAGTTGGCGGTGTTCGAGAGCTACGATCTTTCTGTCGTGTTGCGGATGTCAGAAGTTCTTTCACCGTTTCAGATCAAGCTCCGCGATGAGGTGATCTACGCGGGCAAAGCCGTCGTGCGTAGTCAGGTCAACACCGGCACAGCCGTCCTCTGTGAACTCACGCTCGATGACAGCGGCTGGCAATCTCCCGGTGCTGGCGCGGACGCGTCGTTCGGTGGCGATGTCGGCGCGCGTTTCGCGGGGTTCGTCGAGAGTTGGCGGAAATTTTATCAGGTGCGCCCGGAGATGAAGCTCGTCACGGCTGATCTGCAAACTTTCCTCACACAACTCCGCATCTGGAGTGAGCAGATTGAATTCGATCTGCGCCGATCTAATCCTGCTGACAAACTCGGCACGGAAAAAAAGATCGCCGAGCAGCTTGGCAAATCCGTGTTTCCGTTTCTCGATGAGTTGTTCGATCAACTTGAACGCACGGCCAGTCGCTGCGGCGAAGCGCTCGAGCCGATGCACGCGGCTTACGTGCGGCGGCAGATTCATCCGCTCATTTTGTGTTCGCCATTTGCGGATCGGACGGTCCACAAGCCGCTCGGTTACGCGGGCGATTACGAAGTGGTGAACATGATCCTGCGCGATCCGCACGAGGGTTCATCGCTTTACGCGCGGTTGTTAAATCGCTGGTTCATCAAACAGCCGCCAGCGGAGGCACATCGGAATCGCGTTCAACATCTCACTCAGCGGTTGTTGGAGGAAACAGCGCGATGCAAGGCGGCGGGCAGGTCGGCGCGATTCTTCAATCTCGGTTGCGGCCCGGCGAAAGAGATCCAAGACTTCATGTCGGGTCACGCGGTGAGCGATCATGCGGAGTTCACGCTGCTGGATTTTAACGAGGAGACAGTGGCGCACGCGCGGTCTGTGCTGGAAGGCGTTCGCACTCGGAGCAACCGCAGCACGGTGCTGAACCTCCAGAAGAAATCCGTGGCGAACATTTTGAAGAGTCGAGACGGCAGCGCGGCAAACGGCGCGGGTGGAGCGTACGACATGGTTTATTGCGCCGGACTTTTTGATTACCTCACTGACTCGGTCTGCGCTCGGCTGATGGCTGTGTTTTACGACATGCTTGCGCCGGGTGGTTTATTGCTGGTCACAAATGTGGATCGCGCCAATCCGATCCGGCATTGGCTTGGCGATGTTCTCGATTGGCATCTGATCTATCGCGATGCGGCGGACATGAAGGCGTTGAAGCCTGAACGCGCCGGAGCGGATGAGGCGACGGTGTGCGCGGATTACACCGGTGTGAATCTCTTTCTCGAAGTCAGGAAACCTCTGGCATGAGCGACGCCACGAAACAATCCATGCAACTTGAGTACGATCAATACACGGACTCGGTGCGCGTGCGCAACTCGAAGGTGGCGTGCGCGCTGGTGATCGCATTGATGCCAGCAGGCATCGCGTTGGATTGGAAAGTTTATCCAGATTCCGTCCCGCAATTCCTTGTCGTGCGTTTGATCTCGTCGCTGCTCGCTGGCCTAGTGCTTGCCCGGTTGTTCGCGAAGAAACTTTCTCAGACTGAAACGAATCTGCTCTGCGCGGGGTGGTGGGTGATTCCGTCTGTGGCCATCTCGTGGATGATTGGCGCAACGGAAGGCGCGGTGTCGCCCTACTACGCGGGGCTTTGTCTGGTGATCCTGGCCGTCAGCACGGTGATCCAGGCGACGATGAAGCAAAGTTTGCGCGCGGTGCTGTTCATCCTGTCGCTCTACGTGGGCGCGTGTTTGTTGAACAAGAATCCAATCGAGTGGCGGATGTTTCTGAACAACATTTATTTTATCACGCTGACCACGATCATCGTGATGGCCGGGAATGTTTTCTACAACCGTCTTCGCTTCCGTGAATTCACGTTGAGGCATGAGTTGGCGGAGAGCCGGACGAAGGTTGAAGAAAACAACGTGCGACTCGACAGCCAGAACAAGGAACTTGCGGACACGATTCAACGATTGACCGAGGCGGAATCGCAATTGGTTCAATCCGAGAAGATGGCGTCGCTCGGTCGCATGAGTGCAGGCATCATTCACGAGATCAACAATCCGCTGAACTTCGCCACGACGGGATTGTTCACGTTGCGGAAGAAGGCAAAACACGTCGCGCCGGAACAGCAGGAGGAATACAACGACATCCTTAAGGACGTGGAGGAAGGCGTGTCGCGCGTGAAGAACATCGTGTCCGATCTCCGCATGTTCACGCATCCGAACACGGATAATCTCGACCAAGTGGACGTGAACGAAGTCGTGACCTCCGCGCTGCGTTTCCTGAGCAATGAGATGAAGGACAAGGTCGTCATCGAACAGAAGCTCGCGGAGGGACAGGTCGTTCACGCCAACAAAAACAAGTTAATCCACGTCTTCGTGAATCTTTTCCAGAACTCGCTCGATGCGCTCAAGTCCAAACCGTTCAACAATGGCGAACGTCCGACTATCTGGATCGAGAGCGTGGAGTCGGGCGACAAAGTGGCGTTGCTCGTGCGCGACAACGGCCACGGTATCACGAGCGAACACATGGACAAAATTTTCGATCCGTTCTATACGACCAAGGATGTGGGCGAAGGCATGGGGCTGGGCTTGAGCATCTGTTACCGCATCATGCAGGAGGCGAAGGGGCGAATCACCGTTCGCACCGAGCTGGGAAAACTTTGTGAGTTCAAGCTGGAGTTCCCGAAAGAACCGAAGGCAAATCTATGAGCATGCAGGAAGCGCAATATGATTATCGCAAGTTCGCCATCCTCTACGTGGACGACGAGGCGCAGTCGTTGAAGGCGTTCTCCCGCGCGTTCGGAGATGACTTCCGCATCTTCACCGCGATCAATGCCCAAGAAGGTGTGAAGTTGCTCGAAGAAAAGAAAGACGAGATCGCCATTCTGATGACGGATCAGCGGATGCCGGGCGAGAAGGGGACGTGGTTGCTCGAACGCGCTCGCGCGATCACGCCGAGCACGCTGAGATTTCTCGTGACGGCGTATGCGGAATTTCAAGACGCAGTCACGGCGGTGAACACGGGCGGGATTTTTCATTACGTCAACAAGCCGTGGGATCCTCAGCATCTTGAGACGCAACTCAAGCGCGCGATGGAATACTTCCTCATCCAGCGCGAGAACGAACAGCTCGCGAAGGAGAAGTTGGAGGCGTTGCGTAACCTGATGGTGGCAGACCGTCTCGTGAGTCTCGGCATGTTGACCGCTGGACTGAGTCATCACATCCGCAACTCACTCGTCACGGTGAAGACGTTCCTCGATCTCGCGCCCGCGATGATGCAGGACGAGAAGGCGCACACGGACAAGGTCAGTAACACGGAGTTCTGGGTGGATTATCACAAGAGCGTTCTGGGTCAGGTGGACAAGATCAACAATCTGCTCAAAGACCTTTGGGCTGCGTCTGAAAAACCGGCGGCGCGTGACACACTCCAGTTCAACCTTCATTCCCTCGTGGCACAAACTGCGGAGTCGTTGAAGGCTGGGTTGGCCGCGAAGAATATCAGTGTGGAGAACAACATCGCAGAGTCGCTCCCGGCGATCACGGCGGAGAAGCCGAAGTTTGATCGGTTGTTTGAATTGTTGTTGCGCGAAGAGATCAGCAGTTTGCCAACGGGAAGCAAAGTGGTTTTCAGCGCGGAACAGGTGGGTGACGCAACAAAGCCGGAATATCGCGTGAAGAT
>JAYUAV010000199.1:0-4295 GCA_043741175.1 Verrucomicrobiota bacterium | reverse complement strand
GAGATTGTTGCCGTGAAACGCTGCGGTGGTAAGGTGGAATTCATCGGCTCGGTGAAATACAGTTCTACCAAACTGCTCAACCAACACTTCGATCATCTTGGCACAAAGG
Source organism: Verrucomicrobiota bacterium (assembly GCA_043741175.1). Lineage (GTDB taxonomy): Bacteria > Verrucomicrobiota > Verrucomicrobiia > Limisphaerales > JADLHS01 > JADLHS01. The sequence goes on along the minus strand of JAYUAV010000199.1, from coordinate 4,186 downwards.
TGAAATCCTTTTGCGAGGCGATGGCCGCGCGCTACACACGCAAAAGTTTCACCGAAGCTGTCAACAGCTTCGCCGGACTCAAGGTGCTCGTCGTTGGCGACACGATCTTCGACCGCTACTCGTCGGTGAAAGTCCAAGGGTTGACCTCGAAGAACAAAATGATCTCCGGGCGTTTCCTCCGCGAGGAAACCCAGTGCGGCGGCGCGCTCGCGGTCTTCCGTCATGTGAAGCAATTCGCCCGCAGTGTGAAGTATGTGAGTCTCGTGGGCAGCGAGCCGTGGGCGCAGAAACAACTGCGCGATCACATCGCGCCTGCTGAAGATTGCGTGGTACGCGCGGCGGATTTCACCACCATCATCAAGCAACGCTTCGTCGAGCCTCTCGTTGAAGGCGCGGAGATGAGCAAACTTTTCTCGGTGAACTTTATTGACGCACAGCCGCCGACGGATGCAGTGGTGCGGCAGTTGGAGAAAAAGCTTGTCGCAGAAATCCGCAAGGCTGACGTGGTGCTGTTGCTGGACTTCGGCCACAACATGATGCACGCCCGCTTGCGCGAACTTGTGCAGGACAAGGCGAAGTTCCTCGCGTTGAATTGTCAGACGAATTCAAACAATCACGGTTACAACATCATCAACCGCCAATATCAACGTGCCGATGCCTTCGCGCTTGATGAGAACGAAATCATGCTGTCCATCGGACGGCGACAGGTGGATTTTGAGAAGGAACTCGCCGCGTTGAAGAAAAATTTCCGTTCCCAATACGCATGGCTCACGCGCGGCGCAGTGTTGACCATCGGTTTGCGTGATCGTGAGAAGGCGTGCCTTTGCCCGCCGCTCGAACGCGATGTGGTGGACACCATCGGCGCGGGTGACGCGTTCTTCTCCGTGGCCGCGCTCGCGGCGGTGCGCGGATTGCCCGTTGATCTTGCCACGTTCCTCGGCCAGCTTGCAGGCGCGCAGGCGGTGAAGATTGTCGGCAACGCCGAACCCATCGCCAAACCCACGCTTCTCAAGAGCGGGATTTCGTTGTTAAACTTTTGACGCGATGAAAACCGCCGCCGCCATCCTAGTCGAACAGAAGAAGCCGCTCGTGTTGGGCGAGGTGAGCCTTCCTGCGTTGAGTTTCGGTCAGGTGTTGGTGGAAATGAAGGCCACGCGTATCTGTGGCTCGCAGATCGGCGAGATTGATGGCGTGAAAGGCCCGGACAAATGGTTGCCGCACCTGCTCGGCCACGAAGGCGGCGGCATCGTCCGCGAAGTCGGCCCGGAAGTCCGCCACGTCAAATCCGGCGACCGCGTGGTCTGTCACTGGCGTCCCGGACGCGGCATCGAAGCGCGCGGAGCGGTCTATGATTGGAACGGCAAACCCTGTAACGCTGGCCCGATCACCACATTTCAACAACACTCCATCCTTTCCGAAAACCGCGTCACAGTTGTTCCTCCGGCCACGGACTTTGAACTCTGCTGCTTGCTCGCTGATACGCTCACCACTGGCTTTGGTGCGATTAACAACAACGCGAAGGTGAAGATCGGCGAATCCGTCGTCGTCATTGGCTGCGGCGGCATTGGTCTCGGCACAGTTCTCGGCGCGAAACTCGCAGGCGCGCATCCGGTCATCGCGGTGGACGTGCAGGATCACAAGTTGCAAGTCGCGCTCAAGAACGGCGCGACGCACGCCATCAACTCCACGAAGGAAGATTTCGCGGAAGCCGTGCTGAAAATCCTGAACGGTGCGCGGCCTGATGTAGTCGTGGACGGCACGGGCAATCCTGCCGTATTGGAAAAAGCCTTCGCGCTCGCAGGCAACTTCGCCCGCGTCATCGGCGTGGGCGTGATGCCGGGCGACAAGAAAATTTCCATCAACACACTGCCGTTGCACCTCGGCAAAGTTATCACCGGCTCGCACGGCGGCGAGAGTTTGCCTGCGGACGACATCCCGCGTTACCTTCGCATGGCCAAAGCGGGACGACTCGACGCCAGCGGTTTTGTATCGCATCGTATCTCACTCGCCGAAGTGAACGAGGGTATCGCGAAGATGCGTTCCGGCGAGGTAATCCATTGCATCATCCATTTTCCATGAGTGCCACCAACCTTGAACTCCTCGCACGCCAGCTTCGCCTCAAACTGGTGCAGATGTCGCACGCCGCTGGCACGCCGCATCTCGCATCGGCGATGTCCTGCGTGGACATCCTCATCGCAGCGTATTGGAACGTGGCGAAAATTGATGCTGCGAATCCGGCGGATGCGAACCGCGACCGTTTCATCCTGAGCAAAGGCCACGCGGCATCCGCGCTTTACGCCGTGCTGGCCGAGCGTGGATTTTTCCCGAAGGACTGGCTGGATTCGTTCGGCAAACATCGCGCGCGACTTGCTGAACAACCTGCACCGAATTGCGCGCCCGGCGTGGAACTTGCCACTGGTTCGCTCGGTCACGGCTTGCCCGTTGGTGTCGGCATGGCGATGGCCGCTCGGATTCAGAAGCGCGACTACCGCGTCTTCGTCTGCATGAGCGATGGCGAATGCAATGAGGGCACGGTCTGGGAAGCGGCCATGTTCGCACCCGCGCAAAAGCTGGAGAGGCTCACGGTCATCATTGATTACAACAAGTGGCAGGCGACCGGTCGCAGCAACGAAGTGATGGCCATGCATCCACTGCGCGACAAGTGGACTGCTTTCGGCTGGGACGCGCATGAAGTGGACGGCCACGATATCGGCGCAGTGACACGCCTCTTGAAAAATATTTGCCCGGGGAAACCCACTGCCATCATCGCGAACACAATCAAGGGCAAGGGCGTTTCCTTCATGCAAGACGACAACAACTGGCATTATCGCATCCCGAAACCCGAGGAAGTGGACGCCGCGCGAAAGGAATTGGGACTCGCATGAGAAACGCATTTGCCAAACAGATCACTGAACTCGCGCAAGCCGATGAACGCGTCGTGCTGTTGAGCGGAGATATCGGCAACCGGCTCTTCGACGACTTGAAAGCCAAGTGCCCCGATCGCTTCTTCAATTGCGGCGTGGCCGAAGCAAACATGATCGGCGTGGCGGCGGGCATGGCTTTGAGCGGGTTGCGCCCTATCTGCTACACCATCACGCCATTCATCACGTATCGCTGTATGGAGCAGATCCGGATTGATGTTTGTTACCATCATCAGCCGGTCATCATCGTCGGCACGGGATCTGGGCTTTCCTACGCATCGCTCGGCGCGACGCATCATTCGTGCGAAGAGATGGGCATGTTGCGTTTGCTGCCCGGACTTGCGGTGATTGCGCCCGCTGATGCCATGGAAGTGCTCGGCGCGATGAGGGCAGCACTAAAACATCCGCATCCGGTTTACATCCGCATTGGCAAGAAGGGCGAGGCGGTCGTACACAAGACCGAACCCAATTTCGAGATCGGCAAAGCCATCTCCATCCGCGATGGCAAAGATGTCTGTCTCTTAAGCGCGGGAAACATGTTGCCCGCCGCCTTGGAAACCGCCGACTTGCTCGCGGCGCAAAACATTTCTGCCAAGGTCGTAAGTTTTCATACCATCAAGCCGCTCGACGAAGCGACCCTCGCGGATGCGTTCAAGAATTTCAAACTCGTGATCACGATGGAGGAACACAGCATCCTCGGCGGGTTGGGCGGCAGTGTGGCAGAATGGCTTTCCTCCTTTCCTGCGGCCAAAGCACGGCTCATCCGTTGTGGCACTGCGGATGAATTTCTGCACGAAACCGCCGAACAGGAAGAAGCGCGTGAACATTTCGGCCTCACTGCTGCGGCGATGTCGGCGCGTATCAAAGTTGCGCTCGGTTAAACTGCCTTTGCCATGCACATCGGCGTTGATTTCGACAACACGATCGCTTGCTACGACGCGTTGTTCTACAAGGTCGCGCGCGAAAAGAATCTCATCCCCGCCGAAGTCCCGGTCAACAAAACCGACGTGCGCAATCATCTGCGCCGCGTGAACAATGAGGATGCGTGGACGGAGATGCAGGGTTACGTCTATGGCCCGCGCATCACGGAAGCTGCGCCGTATCCGGGCGTCATCGAATTTTTTCAGGCCTGCCGCATGGCAGGCATCCGCGTCTCCATCATCAGTCATAAGACGAAGCATCCGTTCCTTGGCGAAAAGCACGACCTCCACGCCGCCGCGCAAAACTGGTTGGAGCAACAAGGTTTCTTTGATCCCGCGCGCATC
>JAYUAV010000198.1:0-3347 GCA_043741175.1 Verrucomicrobiota bacterium | reverse complement strand
CGCCCTACCAGCCCAAGTCAGACGATTCCTCTCTCCGATAATTTCCGCAGTCGCCAGGCGTTGCTGGATTTCATCAATCCGTTCTTCGCTTCGTTGATGCGGGAAGACATCGGCGGGGTGAGCTATGACTCAGAAGCGGAATTGAGATTTGGCGTCCCGGAGAAGCGCGAGTCTTTGAGTCGCAAGCCCGGCGATGAACCCGCTGTTGAATTTCATCTGCGTCTGAAAGATGGCGACGAGGACGAAGGCGCAAGCGACGACAATATCGGTGCAGGCGAAACCGCCGCGAACGAACTCGTCATCCTCGAAGCCACTGAGAAAGAAGCGCGGATGGTGGCGTTGCGATTGCGCGAGTTGCGCGAACAGAAATTTCAGGTGTGGGGCGGCGAAACGTTCCGCGATGTGGAGTGGAGCGACATGGTCGTGCTGCTGCGTTCGCCGTCGAACAAGGTGGAGAGCTTCGCCAAGGAGTTCAGTCGCGCGGGAGTTCCGTTGCACGCGGCGCGCGGCGGATTCTACGACACCACGGAAGTCAGCGATCTCCTGAGTTTGCTGCAACTGCTGGACAATCCGCTGCAAGACATCCCGCTGCTCGCGGTACTGCGGTCACCGCTCGTGGGATTGTCGCTCGACGAACTGGCGATCATTCACGCGGCGTTCCCCAAGGAGAAATTCTGGACGGCGACGAAGATGTTTTGTTTCAAGCAGACAAACTTTGCTGACGACGTTGTGGCCATCGTTCAGGCAACATTGCCCAAGTTGAAATCGTTTCACGCGTCGTTTGAAGCGTGGCGCAATCTCTCGCGGCTCGGCGCGATCTCGGATTGCCTGGAAACCGTGCTGACCGATTCGCACTACGAAGCGATGCTGCTCGCGATGCCGCGCGGTCAGGAGCGGCGCGCAAATGTGAATCGCCTGCTGAATCTCACGCGTCAGTTCGATCCGCATCAGCGTCAGGGTTTGATGCGCTTTCTGGACTTCGTGAAGACGCAGCGCGACGCCGACGCCGAGGAAGAACCCGCGCCGCCCGCCAGCACAAACGCCGTGCGCTTGATGAGCATCCACAAAAGCAAGGGGCTGGAGTTTCCAGTTGTTGCGCTGCCGGACTTGTCGAAGACGTTTAATTTTCAAGACCTCTCCGGCGACGTTTTGCTGGATGCCACGCTGGGCGTTTGTTCGCTGGTCGTGCTGCCGAAGAGCAACGGGCATTACGCGAGCCTGCCGCATTGGATGGCGAAGCGGCGTCAACGTCGCGACTCGTTGGGTGAGGAAATGCGGTTGCTCTACGTCGCACTCACGCGCGCTCGCGACCGGCTCATTCTCTCCGCCACCACGACTACCAAAGTCATCGAGACGTGGCACGCGGGCGGAGATGGCGAACCGATCACGCCTGACAAACTGCTCGGTGCGAAAACCTATTTCACGTGGTTGCAACTCTGGTTGCCGTGCGTCACGACGTTTGAGAACTGGCAGGGTGATCGCGCCGGAGTGAACCCACTCATGCGTTGGACGATCTACTCGGAGAACGACGCGCGATTGCTCTGCGCGACATCGGCAGACGACGACATCAGAACGAATTCGCCCGCCATTCTCTCTGCGGGAACCTCGGCGCGGCTCGCGAGGAATTATCTGCTCACCTCGGCGACGAGTTTCGCCGCCAAAACATCTGTCACTGCGCTGCGCCGATTGGTTGCGGACGAGTTGAGCGATGAAATGGAGAAACGGTTTCAGCCGAAAGGCGCGCGGTTAAAATCCAAAGCGCGCGGAAGTGTGTCGCATGGAGGCAAATTGTCCGCCGCAGAGATCGGCACGGCACATCACGCGTTTCTCCAATACGTCGCGCTGGACAGCGTGGGCGATGTCGGATCACTCGCGCGCGAAGTTGAACGCCTCTTCGTCGAGCGCGTGTTGTCGCGGGCTGAGGCCGATGTGCTGGACATGAATTCGCTCGCGCAGTTTTGGGCGTCGCCGGTGGGGCAGGAGATACGGTCGCAGGCGGCGAACGTCCGGCGCGAGCTGCAATTTACCATGCGGATGGAAGTGGGCGAGATGAACCGGTTGTTGAAAGTGGAGTCGGCTGAACTCTGCGGCGGAGCGGGTGATTTCGTGGTGGTGCAAGGCGTGGCGGACCTCGTGGTGTTGTTGAAGGATGAGCTGTGGCTGCTGGACTTCAAGACTGACGACGTACGAGCCGATGAGTTGGGCGAAAAGTTAAAACAGTACGAACCACAATTGCGGATTTATGCGGAAGCGTTGGAACGAATCCACAAAAAGCCCGTCACCAAATGCTGGCTGCATTTCCTCCGCGCGCAGAAAACGATAGAACTTTGATGCTGGGTTAAACCTAATGTCTTTCGGAAATACCCGAACGGCTGGGCTGTGGTATTGACGGAGCGCCGGTCTGCGACCGGCTTTGCGGTTGGAAACCTTCGGCCCGTGTGGTGTTTCTGTGAAGTGTGGCAGCACCCGCCTCCACCAACTCATAAGCCGGTCGCAGACCGGCGCTCCTGCCGCGCGGAATTTCCGAAAGGCATTATGCTATGACCAGATGCAAACTGGACTAGCAATCTTCGTCAGCATCGCTAAGGTTCCCGCGTGAACACGGAACATTCAGTCGCCGCACATTGGAACCAGGACTTCGATGAAGTTCGCCTGGGCCAATGGGCGAAAGACTTGCGACAACAACTGCGCGCGCCGCAGGTGTCGCTTGGCCTTGTGTTCATGACACCGCGCTTTTTTTCTCACTCCAAACAGATTCTCGAAACTCTCCGCGTCCACGCGCGCATTCCGTTGCTCGCAGGTTGTTCCAGCATATCGCTCGTGGCGGGCAACGAAGAGTTGGAGGAAAACCCCGGCATCGTGCTCGCGCTTTATTCATTGCCGGGTGCAAAGCTCGACGGGATTTATTTCACGCAAACGCAGGTCGAAGAAGCCGAGGGTCAAACTTACTGGCAAGAGCTGACGGAAATCACCGCCAGTCAAACCAATGGCTGGCTCACGTTCATTGATCCGTTCCATCTCGACTCGGAATCGTGGTTGCGAACTTGGAACGAATCCTACTCCGGGTTGCCGGTCTATGGCGGACTTTCCAGCGGAGTGTTCGCGGATCAAGTCACGCAAGTCTATCTCAACGGCGATGTCTATGAAGAAGGCGGCGTGGCCATCTCCGTCGGTGGCGACGTGAAACTCGCAGGCGTCATCTCACAAGGTTGCACGCCCATCGGCGATACTTGGACGCTCACGCGCGTGGAACAAAACCTCATCCACAAGATCGCGAACCGTCCGGCGTATGAAGTTCTTTCCGAGACGGTGAATCACATGTCGGCAGACGAACAAAAAAAAGTGCG
>JAYUAV010000197.1:0-3351 GCA_043741175.1 Verrucomicrobiota bacterium | reverse complement strand
CGTGGCAACTTCGTCATAACTCATGTCTTCATCTGCGACGAGCAACAACAGGAGACGATATTCTTCGGGGAGTCCGGCCAGAGCTTTTTGGATGCGTTCGCCAAGCTCCTTAGTTTCCAACGCGCGGAGCGGCGAGTCCGTCGGCGCAGCGGTTGTGTTCCAAACGGCATCGTCAGCCGTGGTTACTAGATTACGGCTGTGCCAGCTCTGCTTGAGATTCTGGCAATGGTTGATCGTGATGCGATACAGCCAAGTGCGGATGGAAGAATCGCCACGAAAATCCGTCAGCTTGCGATAGACCTTGAGAAACACATCGTGCGTGACGTCTTCGGCACGTTGCGGGTCAGCGAGAAAGCGCAACGCGAGAAAATACACGGCCTTGCTGTGCGTCTCGTAAAGCTCGGCAAACTCCGCCGTGCCCGGCAGCGTCCGCAGCGGATTGGGCGCGACGGCTTCGACGGTTGGTTCATTCACACAGGAGTCCATTGTTCTTTCGACAGGGCTGCCAAGGATTGCTCACGTTCAGGTGCGACGGAAACATCGAACATCGAACATCGAACATTCAACACCCAACATCCAATGACAGAGGGAGACTGCGGAACATTCGGTGTTGGATGTTCGATGTTGGGCGTCGGATGTTTTCCATCGGTTCAGGATGTTCACCCCACCCCGCTGAAGAAGCGTCCAAATTGCCATCAATACACAATCTACGTGGATGAAAGCGGAAAGACTCAAGACAACCTGATTTTCGGGAGCATGTGGTATCTCAACGGGGCGGAAACGATGAAGATTTATCAACTCGTTGAGAACTGGAAGAAATCTCACAGGCTTGATGAGGAGTTACACTTCAAATCAATTACCAAAGCGAAACTACCGCACTGCATGGAACTCGCTGATTTAATCAGCGCAAACTCTGCGATGTTAAGTTTCAAAGTGGTGAGACGCCGCCGTCGGCAGCACGCGAGACGCGTGCGCTACCCATTCTCAACTGCATCGTTCCAGCTAAATTAGCGGGGTGATTCAAATGCCCGCTGCAACACTTCACCGAAGTTGGCGTTCCGTTTCAGGGACAGCGTTTGCGGTAGCAGCAGAAAGGTCAACATCAACGCGGTCGAATTATCTGGAGCAATTCTCGTAACGGGCATCCGACGGGCTTGGTTCTGCGCCGAAGTGGAAGCCTGCTTGATCTTCATATCCGAACGGAAACTCACGGTCGTAGAACTTGGAGAAGATGATTTTGACCTTGGCGACGAGTTGGATGTATCGCGATGACACGTTCTCCAGATGCGCTTGGAGTGGCTCTTGCACATCGGTTTCAACGACTGGTGCCATGGTGTGGCTTGCCGTGGTCATACCGGAATATGGTATTCGCTTTTGCAAATGACCAGAGATTTTTTCACACAATGATGTTTCTATGATCCTATAATCTAATGCCTTTCGGAAATTCCGTGCGGTTGGAGCGCCGGTCTGCGACCGGCTTATGGGTTGGTGGAGGCGGGTATTGCCACACTTCACAGAAACACTACACGGGACAAAGGTTTCCAACCGCAAAGCCGGTCGCAGACCGGCGCTCCGTCAATACCTCAGCCCAGCCGTTCGGGTATTTCCGAAAGGCATTATCCTATAAGCAGCATTTCATCCGTGTCCATCGGTGTCCATCCGTGGTTATTCAAAATCAACTGCGGAGTTTGAGATGGTGGAAACACCACTCACCGGCATGGGGCAGGTGGTTGAAGGTATCCGTCACAAACAACACCCCGCTTGCAATCGTAAATCGTAAATCGTAAATCATAGGTAGGACATGAGCTTTTACGACAAATTAAAATTCGATTCCAACGGACTCATCCCCGCAATTGTTCAGGAACAAAAAACCGGACGCGTCGTGATGATGGCGTGGATGAACCGCGCCTCGCTCGAAAGCACCATCGCCACCGGCAAAACACACTTCTGGAGTCGCTCACGACAAAAGTTCTGGATGAAGGGTGAAGAGAGCGGTCACACGCAGGTGGTGAAAGACATCGCATTCGATTGCGACGGCGACACGTTGCTCATCCAAGTTGAGCAGAACGGCCCTGCATGTCACGAGGGCTACAAGTCCTGCTTCTTCCGTTCCATCGAAGGCGAGACGTTCAAGACCACGGAAAGCCAGTTGCTCACGCCGGAACAAATCTACGGGAAGAAGAAGTAAGCTGGGTTGAAAAATCCCTGCCGAATCGGGACGACGCGCGGTTCAGCTTGGCTGATTTCATTAAGCTCGAATCCCGAAACAAAAGAACAGGAGCGAACAGAGACAACGGAGACTGAAGCGGATAAGCAATTCAAGGCCGGACAAAACGTTTCTTTTCCGTGCCTGTTCCAACCTGTTCCTCCTCTGTTTTCTCCGTTACCTCCTGTGAAATAAATTCCGGAGTTTAGGTTAAGCCGGTTCTTTACGCGTTCGTCCTCCGCACTTACTTGGGGAAGATCTATCCCTCCGTATCCAACTCCGCCAGCTTTGTCGCGGCGGCTTCCCACTTGGGCGTGATCTCGGCGAGTTCGTCGGCGTTGTTGCTGAATTCTCGGTTCAGTCCAGAGGCGCGGCTACCAGCTTGATACGTCTCGGCCTTTTCTAACTCTTCAGTGATGTCGGCTTGGCGCTTTTCCAAGGCTTGAATCTTCTTCTCGAAGTCGTGAACGATCTGGCGTTGGCCTTTCAATTTGTTCGAGCGCGCCTGTCGCGCTTCGGCTTCGAGGCGTTTTTGCTCTTTGCGATCCACCGTCGGTTTCGGTGCGGCCTGCTTGGCGGGTTCGCCAGCTTTCGCTCCGGCGGTCAATGCGGCGCGAGCAGAGAGGGATTTTGTTTTATCAAGGTAGTATTGGTAATCGCCAGCGTAGTGAGTCAGCACGCCGCCGTTGACGTGAACCACCTTGTTCGCCAGCGCGCGGATGAAATACACGTCGTGGCTGATGAAGATGAGTGTGCCCTCGAACTGATCCAACGCGTAGAGCAGCGCGTCAATGCTGTTCATGTCCAGGTGCGTGGTCGGCTCGTCCATGAGCAACAGGTTCGGCGGATCAAGCAACAGCTTCACAAGCGCGAGACGGCTTTTTTCACCACCGCTCAACACGCTGACCTTCTTGAACACATCGTCATCCCGGAACAAGAAGCTCCCGAGCAGCGTGCGGACGAATTGCTCAGTTACGCGCGACGGCGTGTCCAAGGCTTCATCAAGCACGCTGCGGCTGGGGTCGAGTTGATCCACGCGGTATTGCGAGAAGTAACCGGCCTTCACGTTGTGGCCGAGTTCGCGCTCGCCCTGGCTCGGCGTGATATTCGCGGCCAGCAGTTTGAGCAGAGTAGATTTGCCCGCG
>JAYUAV010000196.1:0-7536 GCA_043741175.1 Verrucomicrobiota bacterium | reverse complement strand
GCAAAGCCGGTCGCAGACCGGCGCTCCGTCAATACCACAGCCCAGCCGTTCGGGTATTTCCGAAAGGCATTAGAATTTAATCACGCCCACTGCCCCTTCCCCGTCCGGTTTGAATTTGCCCAGCGCGTCGGCGTCTGCTCAACTACGTGCCGCTGTTATGAAAAAAATAATTATTCGAATTGTCATCGTTGTTGTCATCCTCGCCGTCGTGGGACTCGTCGCCATCGGACTCTCACTCAATGGCGCGATCAAGAAAGGTGTTGAAACCTTTGGCCCGCAGGTCGCCAAGGTGCCAGTGACTTTGGAAGGCGTGAATCTCTCGCTGCTCTCCGGCTCAGGCGGCATCAAGGGTTTGGTCATCGGCAACCCGGAAGGTTACAAGACACCGCACGCCATGAGCGTGGGACTCGCCAGCGTGACTGTCGCGCCCGGATCAGTTTTGTCCGACAAGATCGTCGTAAAATCCATCCGCATCGAAGCACCGCAGGTCACGTTTGAATTTGGACCAGGCGGCAACAACCTTCAACGCATCCAGGAAAACCTCGAAGCCTACGCAGGCAGCAGCGTTGCCGACACCAACAAACCTGTCGAACAGAAACCCGCTGGCGACGCAAAGCCCAGCAAGAAACTACAAGTGGACGAAGTCATCATCAGCGGCGGCAAGGTCACGCTTGGCGCGGCGATGCTCGGGGGAAAAGTGATCGAAGCGCCGTTGCCGGAAATCCGGTTGAGCAATCTGGGTCAAGGCCCGGAAGGCATCACCGGCGCAGAGTTGGGCAAAGTGATTCTCTCCCAGATCAACAAGGGCGCGATCAAGACCTACACGGACAATCTGGCGAAAGCTGGCGAAGAAGCGTTGAGAAATCTGACATCAAACGCCACCAACACCATCAACAAAGCGACCTCGGACGTATTGAACAAAGCCACAAAGGGTCTGGGAAATTTGTTGAACGGGAAGAAGAAAGAGTAAGCGAAGACTTATTCGTCATCGCCTTCGCCAACGCTGCCACAATCCGCTACCACGCCGCGTTTGGCTGAGGCAACGAAAGCCAGCATCGTCTTCGCTGGCTCGCCGGTACACTTGCCTTGCGCTTCCGCCACTGCTACGCGGAGATTTTTTCCGCTACGAAACAATTCGCGATAGAGCTTTTTGACTTCGAGCCGATCCGCCGCACCGATCCCCGCCCGCCGCATCCCAACGATGTTCAATCCGCACATCTCATTCATCGCCCGTGAGACGGTGAACGGCGGCAAATCCTGCGTGACACCAGACAAGCCCTGCATCATCGCCAGCGTACCGACGCGCACGAACTGATGCACCGCCGCGTTACCGGAGAGAAATGCGCGATCAAATATCGTGACATGTCCCGCGAGCAAAACTCCATTGGCAAGGATGACGTGATCGTGGACATGCGAGTTATGGCCTATGTGAACATTCGCCATGATGAAGTTGTGCGAGCCAACGATGGTTTCGCCGTCGGGCTTGGTCGCGCGATGAATGGTGACGTGTTCGCGAAAGACGTTGTTGTCGCCGATGCGGACGCGGGTGGGCGTTCCGTCGTATTTCAAATCCTGCGGTGCATCACCGATGACACAACCCGCGTGGAATTGATTCTGCGCGCCAGCGGTGAGCAGGCCGGTGAGATAAACATGTGGCCCGACGACGCAGCCCGCACCGAGTTCCACGCCTGCGTCAATGATCGCATACGGCCCGACTTGCACGGTAGAATCGAGCTTTGCTTTCGGGGAAATGATCGCCGTCGGATGAATCATGCGGGCGCAGAATACAGAGTTTGGAGCGGGATTCACGCAGAATCAGAAGCATGTCATACGATTGTCGCAGGAAAATCGCGGGGAAATCTGTTTGACAGCCAGCCCGCAAATCTATGTATTGCGCCCCATTCAACCGTTTATTTTTTCAAAAACAACCGTCTGTGGTTGCCTGAAGCAAGCAACGAAAAACAAACAAACAACACGACCCAATAAATTATGAGCAATGCACAAGCAAGCAACGCATCTGATGCACCCAACGCCAAACGACTCCTGTGGGCGGGATTCATGGCCATCCTCGCCGCTGGCCTTGGCTTCGCTATTCGCGGTGGAATCTTTGACAACTGGGGCAAAGAGTTCGGCTTTACCGGCGCCCAACTGGGATCCATCGGTGCCGCTGGCTTGTCCGGTTTTTGTTTCGGCATCATTATTGGTGGCGTCGTTTGCGATAAAATCGGTTACGGAAAGCTAGTCGTCGTCGCGTTTCTTTTGCACATCTTGTCCGCGTTCGTAACGTTCGCCGCAGTGCCGGGCGACGGTGGCGAGGCCGCGCGAACCACAGCCTTCAATTTTCTGTTTGGGGGCATGTTCATATTTGCCTTTGCAAACGGAACACTCGAAGCCGTTGCGAATCCCCTGGTGGCGACGCTTTTTCCAAACAACCGCACGCACTACCTCAACCTCCTCCACGCAGCATGGCCGGCTGGCATGATCATTGGCGTATCGCTTGGCTGGTTGCTTGATGACCAACTGGAGTGGGGATGGAAATATCAACTGGCTCTCTACCTCATTCCGACCGCTCTCTACGGCATCATGTTCTTGGGTCAAAAATACCCACGCTCTGAGGCGGCAGAAAAGGGTGCCAGTTTGGGTGAGATGTTCAAAGATGTCGGCATCCTCGGCGCACTGATAGTCGGCGCACTCCTAGCATTGTTCTTTGCTGACTTCTTAAAATTATTCGGAGTTGACGGCGATGCTGCCAAGAACATCGGCTATGCCGTCGGTGGGGTCGTGGTCATTTTGGTGGGCGCCATCACGCGTTTTTCGATTGGCTCGATTCTACTCTTCGTCCTCTTCATCGCTCACGCCATGATCGGCTCCGTAGAATTGGGCACGGATCAATGGATTCAGTTTATCACGGGCAACCTATTCACATCCAAAGAAGGCAAGTATCTCTTCCTCTGGACTTCCGCCATCATGTTCAGCCTGCGCTTCTGCGCGAACTGGATTGAAAAAACCCTCAAGCTCACGCCGATTGCATTGTTGCTCACCTGCTCGGTGCTTTCCTTCATCGGCCTTCAACTCGCCAGCGGGATGCAGACCTTCACTGCTGCATTGTTTGCGCTGGGCATTTACGCCGTTGGCAAAACCTTCTTCTGGCCCACCATGCTGGCTGTTGCCTCAGACCGCTTCCCCCGCACGGGTGCTATCGCGATCTCGATCATGGGTGGAATCGGAATGCTTTCTGTCGGCACCATGGGAGGTCCTGGGCTTGGCTACATGAAAGACCGCTTCGCCGGGGAAGCACTCAAAACTCAGGACGCCGCGATCTACGAAGAATACAAAGCCGCCCAGCCCAGTATGTTTTTGAACATCAAATCCACCGCCGCTTTTGGTTTTGACGGCAAGAAACTGGCCGAAGCCAAGGAAGCAAAAGAGCGCACCCCAACGCAGAAGGCGGTTGTGGCAGCGGATCAGGCCGGTGACCGTAAGACGTTGAAGTTCGACTCCTACATCCCCGCTGGAATGGCTGCGATCTATCTGGTGTTGCTGATCTACTTCAAAAGCATCGGTGGCTACAAGGTCGTGCATCTGACTAGCACAAGTGCCGCCGCCGCAAAGAAAAATTAAGTCTGATTCTGACATTCAACAGACCGGCAGAGTCCTCTGCCGGTCTTTTTTTGTACAAACTTTCTGACAAACCAAAAATCAAAAATGAAAAGTTGACACTTCGGCACACACATGGTTTTATCTGCGCCCCTTTGGGGACTAATTTATGTACGCTGTCTTAGAAACTGGTGGTAAACAATATCGCGTCGTCGCTGGCGACACGCTCGAAATCGAACGTCTGGCTATTGATGCTGGCAAACCTGTCACTTTTGACCGCGTGCTTATGGTCAACAAGGACGGCACCGTCACCATCGGCGCGCCCACGGTCACTGGCGCAACGGTCGTGGCCGATGTCGTCGAACACATCCGGGGCGAAAAGAAACTCACGTTCAAGATGAAACGCCGCAAAGGTTATCATAAGAGCATCGGCCACCGTCAGGAATTGACCATCGTGAAGGTTAAAGAAATCAACGCCTGATTTTCGTTCTCAATCATCCACTCTCAACTCTCTATTCGTTATGGCACATAAAAAAGGTCAAGGCAGCGTCAAGAACGGTCGCGATAGCCGCAGCAAACGACTCGGCGTAAAAGCCTACGGCAGCGAACTCGTCACCGCAGGTAGCATCATTATCCGCCAGCGTGGCGCGAAGTGGGTCGCAGGCATCAACGTCGGCACAGGCCGGGATTGGACTTTGTTCGCGCTCAAGGAAGGTCGCGTGAGGTTTGATCAAGAAGGTCGCCGCGTGAACATCGTGGCCGAAGCCATCAAGAACTAAGTTCACCCCAACATTTCAGGCGAGGCAATACGCCTCGCCTTTTTTATTTCCCACGCCCCTTCTTTTTCTTGATCGCAATCTTAATCTCCCGGTGAGATCGGATTCAGAGTGAGAAAAAGATTAAGATTAAGAAACCAGCCATGTTCATTGACGAAATTAAAGTCTACGCCCACGCCGGTCACGGCGGTAAAGGCTCCGTAGCGTTCCATCGCGAAGCCTACGTCCCCAAGGGCGGCCCCAGCGGTGGCAATGGCGGTCGCGGCGGCAGCGTGATCCTTCAGGCCGATCACGACCTCAACAACCTCGTCAATCAGTTTTACGTCTCACGCCTCATCGCAGAAAGAGGGCAGGGCGGCATGGGCAAAGGCATGGACGGTCTCGCCGGCAAAGACCTCATCGTGAAAGTCCCCTGCGGCACACTCGTGTGGCGATTACCCACCCAACCCAAGCGTGAGGAGGTGGTGGATGAAGATGATGAAGAGAGTGGCGATGATGCGGAAGAAGCGGTCGAAGAAAATCCGTTGATGAAATCCAGCACCGGCCAACGCCCCGTCATCCGCACCTCCGCCGGAGCGCGCGCGATGGAGATTGATTTGAGTCTGGAGAACGACGCAGAAAAGCCGACGACCGATAAAGACAAAGGCGAACTCATTGCCGACCTCACCGAACACGGCCAGCAATTCATTCTCTGCAAAGGCGGACGCGGCGGCTTGGGCAACCGCAACTTCGCCACCGCCCGTCATCAGACGCCACGCTTTGCACAACCCGGTGAAGACGGCGATGAAGGTAATTATCTCTTCGAGCTTCGCATCATGGCGGAGGTTGGACTCGTCGGTTATCCAAACGCCGGGAAATCCACGCTGCTCACGGCCGTTTCCCGCGCGCGACCCAAGATCGCTTCCTATCCATTCACCACGCTCCATCCGCAGATCGGCATCTTGGAATACCCCGACTACAAACGTCTCACTGTTTGCGACGTGCCGGGATTGATCGAAGGCGCGCACGAAAACGTCGGCCTCGGTCACGCGTTCCTCCGCCACATCCGCCGGTGCAGAATCCTTATTATCCTGCTCGACATGGCGGGCACGGACAACCGCGCGCCGTGGGATGACTACGCGCAGTTGTTGAAAGAGCTGGAGCTATACGATCCTGAAATGTTGGAGAAGCCGCGCTACGTCGTGGCGAACAAGATGGACGAACCTGTCTCCGAGGAGAACCTCAAGACGTTCAAGCGGAAGGTGAAGAAAATCTCCGTGCTACCCATCTCCGCCGCATTCGATCAAGGCATGACCGAGTTCAAGCAACTCATCCGCGCCGCCGTGGAAAAGGCAGCAGGTGATGAAGTGAAACTTCAAGCCAAGCTCACGCGAAAAGATAAGAAGCGCGCGAAGAAGGCAAGCCACTGATTTTAATTTGTCGCGTAGTTTTCAAACCAAGCCAGATTAATTGGACACTTGGTAAACAGGATTACGGGGTTATGGATTGGATCGGATACGGGGGCACAGATCTGAGAGTAGAACAGCCTCAGCACGCAAGTGGACCAACTCGTGCAACAGCGCAATGGGTTGGCAAGTAAGTTGGTCGGCTTCGTGCGCTCTTCCCGCGACCTATTGCAGGGGTTGACTCGCCGGGCGTTGCGTAAGTTGATGGACTGGGGCTTCAGCGTGGATGTCACCTCGTAACAGTCTCGCAAAACTGTGGCAACCGCCTCCGACAAAAACATCCCCGCCATCCAAAGAACGTCTGCAACTGGCGACAGAGGTTAATCACCTTGTCACCAGTTTGTTTATTTACGTCGTTTTTCCTACCCAGCCTGCCGTCGCGCCGAGGGAAACTGAATCGAATTCATGCAGGAGCCGTTAACGCAACTCCGATAAATTGCGAGCAGGAGTCGCGAAGAGGCAAAGGCGCAAAGAAAACAGCTAGGTAACAAACTCCAACTCTTGCCGATGCGGAATCAACTTCTGCTCGTAGGCGCGTCCGAGAAAACGCCGGATGGATTCCCTGCCGCGCTCGCCGTAATCCAGCGTCCAGTGGTTCACATACATGCCCACGAATTTGTCCGCGAGATCGCGCCCCATGTCGCGCGCGTATTGCAGCGCGTGTTGCACGGCTTCCGGGCGATGATCGAGACTGAACTGAATGCTCGCGGTCAGAATGTCGGAAATAATTTTTCGCGTTGCGGGATCAAATCGTTTGTGAATCACATTCCCGCCGAGCGGCAATGGCAGTCCGTCATTCTCGCGTCCCCACCACACGCCGAGGTCTTCGCACGCCACCAAACCCTCGTTCTGATAGGTCAATTGGCCTTCGTGAATAATTAAACCCACATCCGCCCTGCCCTCGCGCACGGCTTGAAAGATTTGATCAAACGGCACGACGATGTAATTAAACTCCTTCGCCGGTTTGCCGAGCCAGAGTTGCAAGGCGAGAAACGCGCTGGTCATCGTTCCGGGCACGGCAATTTTTTTTTGCCCGACTTCTTCGCGGGAGAATTTCTGTTTCGCAACAAGCATCGGGCCATAACCATCCCCCATGCTCGCGCCGCTGGGCAGCAACGCATATTTGTCCGAGACGTAGGCGTAGGCGTGAATACTGACGGCGGAGATGTCGAGTTCGCCGCGCGTGGCGCGTTCGTTCAAGGTCTGGATGTCTTGCAGGATATGTTCAAAGCGATAACCGCGCGCCGGAATCAAATCCTTGGCCAGTCCGTAGAACATAAAAGCGTCGTCCGGGTCTGGCGAATGTCCAAGTGTGAGCGTCTTTAATTGCATCGCGCCATGTTTCAGACATAAAAAACTTCTGTCGAACAAAATCTCCGGGCAAGAGACGTGCTTACTATCAAGACACGTGAACGCTCTACCCACGGGTTATTACGACGCAATCACACGGAAGAAGCGCGGTTGGCGAAGGTTTTTCAGAATTTCGCCAAAACCGCAGCCCGCTGCCGTGTCAATTTCTCTTCCCAAAAAACCGACACCCGAACCAACTGAGGACACTTCCCTAAAGCTGTCCAAGGCCGTCGCCGTGAAAAATGCCTTCACCGGTCTTCGCATCCGGCTCGTCGGAACCGTTTTTTTGGCGGTCGTCCCCGCGCTTGGCATCATCTATTTCTTCAAACTCTCGGAGTGGTCTGGGTTCTTGGTCGGGTTGCCCGCCC
>JAYUAV010000195.1:0-2519 GCA_043741175.1 Verrucomicrobiota bacterium | reverse complement strand
GGGCATTTCCCTCTCACGCTGGTGAGTGGCGCAGGCGCGGCGGCGCGCAACTCCATCGGCATCGTGGTCGTGGCCGGCATGGCACTTGGAACGATCTTCACGCTGCTCGTGATCCCCGCGATCTACATCCTCATCGCGAAGGAACATGGTGGAGAAGAAGCTGGCGAAATCGGGAAACACGCTTAGTCGCAATCAGCCGGAGTGCGCCGAAAGCTTTCGGGGCAGCAATGTCCAACAACCAAGCGTTCACAGTTTTTCGGAAGCCTTTCGCACAACCACGGTTTGCCGCGCTGAAGCAGGCAAGGCCAAGCGCATACGTGCCGTGCCGTATGCTAGTGCGACTATCCTCGCGCTACCCATTAACCAGTTTGAACAGAAGTTGATTTCGGCATCCAATCGTTGCACTGTGTCGCCATGAAATTGCTTGAACGCATCACAATGGACACGAACAAATGTGGCGGCAGGCCGTGTATCCGTGGGTTGCGCGTTCGCGTGACGGATATTCTTGGGATGTTGGCCGAGGGCGTTTCCGAGTCTGAGATTCTGGCTGACTTTCCTTATCTTGAACCTGACGACATCAAGGCTGCGCTGGCTTATGCCGCGCGTCAGTCTGATCACGCCGTACTTCAGGCTGCGTGAACTTCCTCGTTGATGCCCAACTTCCACCGGCGTTGGCGCGCTGGATTCAAGAGCGCGGTCATCAAGCCAGCCATGTCATCGAGTTCGGCCTTCAAGCCGTGGACGATCCGATCATCTGGCAACACAGCGAAGGAGAAGCACTTCATCATCGTCAGCAAGGATGAGGGTTTCGTTGATCGGTGGCTGCTCAAACCAGAAGGAGTCCGCGTCGTCTGGATTCGGAAGGGAGATTGTTCCAATCGCTCCTTGTTGACGTGGCTTGAAATGCTTTGGCCAGACGTGTTGAAGCGTCTGGAGCAAGGGGAGCAGTTAATAGAGTTGAGAGCTTAATGGTCGCGCGAGTGGCTTTCAAAAAAAAGTGTCGCTAGGTTGTTGGATATTGCTGTGGCCGAGGACGGACCTATGCGCTTCGGCACGCGCCGATGATATTGACAACCCAGCACTAACGCCGCAGTCTCGACGCCGTCGTATGAACACCACTCAGATTTTCTCCCGTCTCTCGCGGACGTTTAGTCTCATTGCTCTTTCAACATTCATCGCCGCCACGCAAACTAACGCGGCGGAACCGGCAGCGGAACCGGCAGGCAGCTCCAACGAAACTCTCCGCTCTTATCTGCAACTTCAAGAACAGCTCCACGCCACGCAACTCGCGCTGGAGCGCAATCGCCAGGAAACCGAAGCTCTCGCAGCTCGCAACGCTGAGGCCGTGGCCGCGCGCTTCAAAGCTATCGAAGCCGCCGTCGGCACGCAGCGATTGGCCGAGATGGACTCGATGCAGAAAACATTGCAGAGCAATAATCGCTTGATGCTCATCGTCGGTGGATCCATCGCGAGTGTTGGATTCTTTGTGTTGCTCGCCACGGGTTACCTGCAATGGCGTTCGGTGAACCGGCTCGCAGAATTTTCCACTCTCATCCAAAGTGCGCGCGCTGCGCTTGCCGCGCCTACGCAGAACCAGACCGAGACGCAATTGCTCGGCACAGGCGAGACGGCTCAGTCCAATGGGCGGTTGTTCGGAGCGTTGACGCAGTTGGAGAAACGGATTCACGAACTCGAACACACGACCCACACGCCAACGCAAGCGCAGGCTCTCACTGCTGGCACAGGCAACACAGGCGTGGATGCCATCGCTCATTCCGAAAACGGCGCTCATTCCGATCACAACTCATTGCTCATCGCCAAGGGCCAATCGCTGTTAAAAATGGAAAAACCCGCTGAGGCTCTCGCGTGCTTCGAGGAAATCTTGAAGGCCGAGCCGAATCACGCCGAGGCACTCGTGAAGAAAGGCATCGCATTGGAAGAACTCCGCCAGACGGACGAAGCCATCCGTTGCTACGACCGCGCTATCGAATCCAACGCTGATCTCACCATCGCTTATCTACAAAAGGGCGGGTTGTTCAATCGTCTTGAGCGTTACGAGGAAGCGTTACAATGCTACGAACAGGCGTTGCACGCACAGGAAAAAGCGCAGAGGAACTGACGGATGTCAGCGGTCGGAAGTCAGAGGACAGAGTTGCGTCAGTTGAACTGCAAATCCCCGCCCTTGCGCTCTGCTTCAAGTTGTTTCCGCATCAACGCGATCTTCGCTTTGATCAACTCGCGGTTCTCTTCACCTTTCGCAGCGAGTGCTTTTTCCAGATCGGCGATGCGACCTTCATAAGCGCGGAGACGATCTTGCAGCGGCGTTTGTAATTCATTCAATCGCCGCTCCAGCTCCGCCATCTCAGCAGCGGCGGCGTGTTGAGCCTCCATCATGTCGCTGCGTTGGGAGACAAGACTGCTCACAGCTTTTTCTTTGAGCTGCTCCATCACGCCGGAGCGGATGGCGTCTTGCGCGCGCGCAACTTTTTGTTCGGCATCAAGTGCGCGCTGTTGCCAGT
>JAYUAV010000194.1:0-8071 GCA_043741175.1 Verrucomicrobiota bacterium | reverse complement strand
CGCAGGCCGTATAACGGAGCGCCGGTCTGTGACCGGCTTTGGGCGCAGGAACAATCCGCCCCAATCAATTTTATTCCACGGGTGGTCAACTCACCGTTGGCAACGAACAAAGCCGGTCACAGCCCGGCGCTCCCAGCGCGATGGAATTTCCGAAAGGCATTGTGCTTAAACCTGAAATCCAGAAACAATGCGGTCGAAACCCTGCTGTGCCATTGACCGTGCAAACACTCGCGCCCCCCTGCTTCTGTATTTCAAAATGATCTTCCGAACCATTCCGTTGAACAGAAGTGAGAAATAAAACAAATTCTAGTTGGCGGCTGATGAACTCCGGCCCGTGTGACGCCGCGTTCAACATGGCGTTGGATGAGGCGTTGCTCGAATCCGTTTCCCGGCTCGGCTCGCCCGTGCTGCGCTTCTACGGCTGGACTCAATCCGCTGCCACGTTCGGTTACTTCCAGCATTTCGCCGAGATTGAACACGTCACTCCGCTGCGACCGCTGATCCGTCGTCCCACTGGCGGTGGGCTTGTGCCTCATGATGCGGACTGGACTTACAGCCTCGCATTTCCTGCCGGTCACGAATGGCATTCGCTTCGTGCTGAGGAAAGTTATCGTCGCGTCCACGAATGGATACAACGCGCCTTCACGCATCTTGACGTTCAGACCGAACTCGCTCCGTGCTGCAAGAAAACTGCGCCCGGCCAGTGTTTCATCGGCCACGAGAAATCCGATCTGCTCTGGCACGGAAAGAAAATCGCCGGTGCGGCACAACGGCGCAACAAGCTTGGCTTGCTCATTCAGGGTTCCGTACAACCACCGCCGCTCTCGTTGCAACGCAGCGCGTGGGAAGATGCCATGCGTCATGCCGTGCCCGCAGTGAAGTGGAATGAACTCGTGATGGATGGAGAGATGCTCGTGCTTACGCAGAGTTTGGTTGCTCAAAAGTATTCCCTGCCGCTCTACAACGAGAAGCGGTGAATTACAGACACGGACTCCACAAATCTTCTTGGATTGAATCCGTGTCAAAGCTCGGATTGATTGGGCATCCGAGTCAGACGCAGGAAAAACCTGACCGCCCGGTTTCTGGCTGCTAGCATCACGTCATGCGAATTCTCGGTCTGGATCACGGAACGCGCCGCGTCGGTGTGGCGGTGAGCGATGAAATGCACATCATCGCCCAGCCGCTCGAATACATCGCCCCGGAGCCGTTTGCGGATTTTTTGAAGCGATTGAAAGAAATACTCGCCGAGAAGGAGGTTGGTCTAATCCTTATCGGAATGCCGCGCAACATGGACGGCAGCTACGGCCCCGCTGCACTCAAGGTTCAAGAATTCACCGCAGCATTGAAAGCCGCCGTGACTGTGCCTCTCAAGTTGTGGGATGAACGCCTGACCACCAAGCAGGCGCAAATGTATTTGATCCAAGGGGGTGTACGCCGCGACCAACGTAAAGCGAAGGTGGACAAGACCGCCGCCGCGATCCTTCTGCAAAGCTATCTCGACGGACTGCACTAAAACTTTCAACCACGAATGGACACGAATAAACACGAATGGGCGAGACACGGATTTCACGGATTAGCACGGATTGAATCAGTGTTAATCAGTGCAATCTGCGTCAAAGCAGTTTTGGATTCGTGTCCATTCGTGTCCATTCGTGGTTAGTTTTCATCCTGTGGACACGCTCAAATTCAAACTCACCATCGCCTACGACGGCGCGGCGTATCAGGGCTGGCAAGTCCAGAAGATCGGCACGGGCGTGCAGGAAAAAATTGAGGAAGCCATCGGCAGCCTCTTCACGAGCAAGCCGCGTCTCCACAGTTCGAGCCGCACGGATACGGGCGTTCATGCGCTCGGCATGGTCGCGCACTTTGAATTGCCTCGCGCGGAATTCAAGATGCCAGAACGCCGCCTCGCGCTCGCCATCAACGCCAGATTGCCCGATGACATCCGCGTGCTGGCGGCCGTGCGCGCTCCGAAAAAGTTTCACGCGCGCTTCGACGCCACGGGCAAGCAGTATCGTTATCACGTCTGGAATCATCCCGTGATGAATCCCCTGCTCCGCCACACGGCGTGGCAGGTGCCGCGCACCCTGGATTTAACCGCGATGCGTCACGCGGCGAAGATGTTGGTGGGGCGACACGACTTCCGTTCGTTCACCGCGAATCGTGGCGACAACCTCGAAGATGCCGTGCGGCGACTGACGCGTTGTGACATCAAGCGCAGTGGCGCGCACGTCACCTTCATCATCGAGGGCGACGGTTTTCTCTACAAGATGTGTCGCGGCATCGTGGGCACGCTGGTGCAAGTGGGCTATGGCCGGTTTCCTGCGAGCGAGATCAAGACGATGCTCGCGAATAAGAATCGTTGCTCGGCTGGAATGAACGCGCCCGCGCATGGGTTGGTGTTATGGAAAGTGTTCTATTCAACGCAACGGCGCAAAGAAGCTAAGACGCAAAGCGAAGTGATCGCATGAACATCGTTCTCGTCGAACCTGAAATCCCACCGAATACCGGCAACGTCGCTCGGCTTTGCGCCGCGACTCGTTCGACGCTGCACCTGATCGAACCGCTCGGATTCAAGCTGGACGATGCGTCGCTCAAACGCGCTGGCATGGATTACTGGCAACATGTCGCATGGTATCGCTGGGCCAACTGGCGGGAGTTCGAGGCAAAACTTCCAGCGGACGCCCGGCTGTGGTTCATCGAGTCCGACGGCCCGAAGCTCTACTCGGAAGCCACGTTCGCACAGAATGATTACCTCGTGTTCGGGCGCGAGACGGCTGGCTTGCCGAAACAACTGCTCGAACAAAACCGCGAGCGTTGGCTTCGCATTCCTATGTTCAACCCCGAAGCGCGTTCGCTGAATTTGTCGAATTGCGTGGCGTTGGTTTTGTTTGAAGCGTTGCGGCAAACTGCATCCTCCGGCGGAAAATGAACACTCCGAGTACAAGCGAGTCCGCAAACATCGTTTTCTACGACGGAGTGTGTGGCTTGTGTGATCGAACTGTGCAATTCCTGTTGAAGCGAGACACCGCGCAGAGATTTAAGTTCGCTCCACTGCAAGGAGAGACTGCGAAGCAACGCACCGATTTGCCAACCGATTTGAGAAGTATTGCGTTCGTCGCGAATCACGGCACAGCGAAGGAGCAACTCTATTTCCGTTCAGAAGCGGTCTTGCGAATACTAAATCAACTTGGCGGATTCTGGAGCATGGTGTCGTGGCTGAGAATCATTCCGCGTTCGCTGCGAGACGCACTCTACAACGCAATCGCGCAACGGCGCTATCGGTGGTTCGGCAAATTCGATACGTGTCACGTCCCGCCTGCCGAAATCCGCTCGCGTTTTCTGCCCTAAGTCTGCCCGCGCAGTCGCGCACACCCATTGTTTGCCGCAACCGATCCACTTCGGCACTCGATGCGATTGGGATTCTTGAACGTGTCGAAGTTTATGTCCCAGAGTGGCAGGTCGGCGAAGTTTTGCGTGTGGTGATTGAATTGATGATGGATGCGATGTGGCTCTAGCGGTGTGGATCAAAATGAAAGTTCAGGAACGATCCGGACAACAACCGTCCACCACCGCCACATGTCGGGTGTGATTAAAGTCGGGTGAGGCTTTTGGGTTTCGGACGGAGCGCCGGTCTGAGACCGGCTTTGGATGCACAAACGGAAGCCCACGTCACGATTGTTCTGTGCCTCGAACAACACTGGTTTGAGGAAATCCAAAGCCGACGCCACGTCGGCGCTCCGTCAATACCACAGCCCAGCCGTTCGGGTATTTCCGAAAGGCATTAGACTTTAATCACACCCCACATGTCCCCCATCCACCTTGATTCTTGACGCGCAGCGACTTTGCGGATGATGCTCGTGGCAGCCAAAGTTCCATCAGTTTCAAACCAACAACGCATCAATTGAACCGGAGCAAACCATGAGCAAAATACGATTGCTGGTAGGCACAAAGAAGGGCGCGTTCATCCTCACTGCGGATGGCAAGCGTCAGAACTGGGCAATCACCGGTCCGCACTTCGCGGGCTGGGAGATGTATCACCTAAAAGGCTCGCCTGCGGATCCGAACCGCATTTATGCGTCGCAAACAAGCGGTTGGTTTGGGCAAATCATCCAACGCTCGGATGACGGCGGCAAAACTTGGAATCCACCCGGCACAAAGCTTGAGGATATCATGGGTGCTGACGGATTTCCCAAGGGCAAGAGCAACGATTTCACTTACGAGGGTGAAGTGGGCACGCACAAGTTTTTCGATGGTTCGCAACATCCGTGGGAGTTCAAACGTATCTGGCACATTGAGCCGTCGCTCACGGATCCTGACACGGCACTCGCGGGTGCGGAGGACGCGGCGTTGTTTAAGACGACGGATGGCGGCAAGACGTGGAAGGAACTTTCTAATTTGCGGAAAGCTAAAGGTCATCTCTGGCAACCCGGCGCAGGCGGCATGGGGTTGCACACAATCATTCTTGATCCGAAGAACGAGAAGCGCATTTACATCGCGATCTCGGCGGCGGGTGCGTTTCGCACGGATGACGGCGGGAAAACGTGGAAGCCGATCAATCGCGGGTTGAAGTCGAAGCATGAGCTGCCCGATCCCGATGCGGAGGTTGGGCATTGCGTGCATCGCATTGCCATGCACCCCTCGCGACCTGATGTGCTCTTTATGCAGAAGCATTGGAACGTCCTTCGTACGGACAACGCGGGCGACCTATGGAGCGAGGTGAGTGGAAACTTGCCGAGCGATTTTGGTTTTCCGATTGATGTTCACGCGCATGAGCCGGAAACAATTTACGTGGTGCCCATCACGAGTGATTCACTGCACTTCCCGCCAGAAGGGAAGCTGCGGGTGTATCGCAGCAAGACTGGCGGTAACGAATGGGAGGCACTCACGAAGGGTCTGCCGCAAAAGGACTGCTACGTGAACGTCCTGCGCGAAGCGATGGCCGTGGATCAACTCGATCCATGTGGCGTGTATTTCGGCACGACGGGTGGACAAGTATATTGCTCGCCGGATGGTGGAGATTCTTGGAACACCATCACGCACAATTTGCCGGGAGTGTTATCTGTGGAAGTGCAGACGTTGGAGTGAAACCGGATTGGTGGATGGCTGGATTTCGCGCCACATCCCATCCAACAATCCATTTATCTATTTATCCATCTCTCCCATGATCCGCGTCGTTCTGCCATTTCACCTGCGTAACCTCGCCCGTGTCGAAGGCGAGGTGTTGCTTGAAGTCGCCTCGCCCGTAACCATTCGGGCCGTGCTGAACGCGCTTGAAGCCAAACATGCTGTCCTGCGCGGGACAATCCGCGACCACGGCACGCTCAAGCGTCGCCCGTTCATCCGCTTCTTCGCGTGCAAAGAAGACTTGTCACTCGAACCACCGGAGATGCTGTTGCCCGACGATGTGGCCAGCGGCAGCGAACCTTTCCTGATTGTCGGCGCGATGGCAGGTGGTTAGTCTCGGCACACTCGCAAATAAAACCAAGACCCGGAGAAAACTTATGCTCAAAAAAATCATTATCGCACTCGTCATCATCATCATTGTGTTTGTTATAGTCGTTGCGACGCGCCCGGCGGACTTCACCATCACGCGCTCGGCCATCATTGCCGCCACGCCGGAGACTGTGTTCGCACAGGTGAATGATCTGCATAAATGGGATGCGTGGTCGCCGTGGGCCAAGCTCGATCCAGCCATGAAACAAATCCACGAAGGCGCGCCCGCTGGAGTCGGCGCAATTTACTCGTGGGATGGCAACAAGGAAGTCGGCGCAGGCCGCATGACCATCAACGAAAGCCGCACGAACGAAGCCATCCGCATCAAACTGGAATTTCTAAAACCCTTTGCCGCGGTGAACGACACGGAGTTCACATTCAAGCCGGAGGGGAATCAAACCACTGTTACATGGACGATGACCGGCAAAAATAATTTCATGTCCAAAGCGTTCTGCATGTTCATGAACATGGACAGGATGGTCGGTGGAGATTTTGAAAAAGGTCTCGCCAGCTTGAAAACCGTGGCAGAAGCGGCAGGAAAAAATTAACCTCGCCTCGCTTCATCACTTCACCTTCAGCGTCACACCGCGCCGCTCCAGCGTGCTGCCTTCTTCAAATGCGATTCCTGCAAGCGCGATATTGTAATCCGCCAGCGCGCGGATTTCCGCAGTGCGCGCGACGGTGAGTTTGCTCTGGAGATCGAGGACTTGAAAGCTAGTGCTTTTGCCACTGTCTAGTTTCTTCTGCTCG
Source organism: Verrucomicrobiota bacterium (assembly GCA_043741175.1). Lineage (GTDB taxonomy): Bacteria > Verrucomicrobiota > Verrucomicrobiia > Limisphaerales > JADLHS01 > JADLHS01. The sequence goes on along the minus strand of JAYUAV010000194.1, from coordinate 1,825 downwards.
GCCTTGAGCGCGTCTTCGGCATACGATGCAGCCTGTCGCGTGGCTTCGGTGCGTTCGAGACTGGTGCGACCGGAGGCGACGGCGTTCTCAATACTGATCAACGCGTCTTGCTCAGTCTGCTTGTATTTCAAAGCCTTCTGCTCGCGAGTTATCTTGGCGGACTTGTAACTGTTCCGCGCAATAGTGTTGCCAAGGGGAATGCTCAACTCCACGCCGTAGGAATAATAGGGATAGTCCGTGTGGCGCACTTGCGTGAACGCGGAACTCATCTCGCGGCCAGCACCTGCGTATCCCGCGTCACCGACGAGGTCCAGCGACGGAAGCTTCTGATTGCGCGCGAGCTTTACGCTTTGATCCTGATTTTCTAATCCGATCCGCGCGATGAGCAGGTCGGGGCGAGAGACTTCACCTTTGCGCCAGCTTTTACTGAGATCAAACTTCTGCGGCACGACCTTCAAAGTGTCTGTTGGTTGAATGGTTGCATCAATCCAATCGTTGTATTCGTCGCTCAACAAACCCTTCAACTCGCGATGAGCAGAGTCGCGACGAGCGCGGGCGTCGAGCAGATTGGCGCGGCTGGCAGCGGCTTGGGACTCCGCCTGCTTCTCGTCGAGCGGCGCGAGTGAGCCGAGTTCCACGCGGCGACGTTGGTCCGCCACGAGTTGCTCCGCGAGTTGGAGCGCTTTTTCCTGCACCTTCACGTTTTCTTCTGTGTAGATGAAGTTGTAGTAAGCCCCTTCCACTTGGGTGATGGTGGACATGATCTGTGCGCGGAGATCCAGTTCGGAAATCTTTAATCTGTTTTTGCTGAAGTAGATGTTCAGCCGCGTTCCATCTATCAGGAAATTTTTCAGCAAGGGCTGGCGCACTTGAAAGAATCCGGCGTCTGCGCTGGAGTTGTCGAACGGATTGCGCGTGGAGAGCGAAGGATAGTTCGTAGAGAAATAATTAAATGGCGTGTTGTCCGTCTGGATCAGCGTGTTGGTGATCAACGTTGGACTGGAAAAATCCGGAGTCGTGCCGAGCGATGTGCCATGATTCTCGCTCATCCGTAGGCCAAGGCTGTAATCCATGCCCCACGGCAGGAAACCGCCAATCGCGCCGCGAAAACTATCCGTCTCGCTCTTCGTTCCGCTCGTGGATTCCGTTTTGCCGTGCGAACCGGAGAGGGTGAGAGATGGCTCGTACCTTCCGTAATTGGCGCGCAGGTCAAACCCGGCCAGATCGGGATTCAGTTGTTCGATCTGGATGTCGAGATTGTGTTCGAGCGCGATCTTGATGCAGTCGTCGAGCGACAGCACGCGCACCGGGCCGGATTCGGCGCGAACTGTCGCAGCCTCGGTCGCCAGCAAAAGAGTTAGAGCCAAAGTGAGGAATCTCATCGTGACCAGAGTTTGTGTGAGCCGTGAGATTTCGTCAATCAGTCGAAATTAGACGGGTAGGGCGGCGTATCTGAATAGGCACATGGTGACAACGGAGCGCGTATTCTACCACCGTTTTATGGTCGAACCAGGGCTGACGCATACCGAGGTAGGAATCGTCGTACAGCGGCGCAGCAACTTTGGAGAAGAGATAAACCTCCCGAGAATACTGTTCCGACCCTGCACTAGACGGAGTTGTCGCAGCGCGACAACCGCTATCTACTCCATCAACACAGGCTCTCCCTTGGTATGCGTCAGCCATGATAGTCGAACAACTAGAACTTGATCGCATACGTCCATTCATAGGGGTGTGACTGAAAGTGCCGCTCAAGAAAATGGGTTGGGAAGATTTTGGTGGTTCCCATGAAATAGGCCTGGCTCCTTGGAGGGGTTTTGTATATTTG
>JAYUAV010000193.1:0-5682 GCA_043741175.1 Verrucomicrobiota bacterium | reverse complement strand
TGCAAGATTGGCGCAGGCACGGTGTTGTTCCCCAACGTCACGCTGTATTCCAAAACCGAACTCGGTCAGCGCGTCCGCATCCATGCTGGCGCGGTCATCGGCTCGGATGGTTACGGCTATGTATTGGACGGCGGCGTCCACCGCAAAGTGCCGCAGATCGGCAACGTCATCATCGGTGATGATGTGGAGATCGGCGCGAACACGACGATTGATCGCGGCGCACTCGGCCCGACCGTCATCGGCAAAGGCACGAAGATAGACAACCTTGTCCAAGTCGGGCACAACGTGCAGATAGGCGAGCACTGCCTTGTCATCTCTCAAGTCGGCATTGCGGGCAGCACCAAACTCGGCAACTACGTCATCCTCGCCGGACAAGCGGGCTTGGCCGGGCATTTGCAGATCGGCAACAAAGCCGTCATTGCCGCGCAATCCGGCGTGATGCACAACATTCCCGATGGTCAGACTTGGATGGGTTGTCCCGCACAACCGGACAAACAAACCAAGCGCCAGTTGATAGCCATCCAATATCTGCCTGAGTTGTTGAGACGTGTGAGCAAATTGGAACGCGCTGCGGGCGGTGATGCCAAGACGGCGGAGTGATGCGGAGTTTGCAGGACGAGAATTGTTTGGAGGAAAGCGATAACGATTCGGAGTTCAGTGTTCCTACCTCAACGTTCCTGCTAAGAGTCAGTTTGAAAACTCGCAGGACCGTGAATCGTTCTCGTCGTAGTCCTCGCCCTCGAATTTCCTGAAAAATCGAGGGCGAGGACGACGGCCCGAGCCCAGTTTTCAAACAGGCTCTATACGAAAGAGGTTCTTTCAAAACTGTAGGCGACGAGGTAACGAGTCGTCTCCGGGCAGCACTCCTTACGTCGTGCCCACAAGTTTTGAAAGAACCTCGAAAGTTTAAGATTAAAGCCAATCTCTGTTGCACGGAACTTTCAGCCGCAGGGGCGCATCTTGACACTGCCCCCGGCGCGCGGCCTTCAGGCCGCTTCAACACCCGAGTGGCAGTGGATGAAATGCTTGGCCTGCGTGCTTTCGGACGGTGAAGCGGCGTAAACGCCGCGCTCCGAGTAGGATTGGTGTCGGGGGCAGTGTCAAGATGCGCCCCAGCCACAGCCGGCTGACTGTCTATCCTGTTCAAACAGAACCCGCCCAGATAAAGTCCTCCTGACGATGGAAGCCGAAGCCCAACTCTTGGCGCGTTGCCGCCGGGGCGAACCCGATGCGTGGGACGAGTTGTTTGATCGTCACTACGCGGCTGCCGGGCGGTTCATCTTTCAACTCGCGTCGGACTTCACGGCCGATGACGTAGAGGAAGTTTCGCAGGAGGTTTTTCTTTCCGTCATCCGCAACCTGAATTCCTTTCAAAGCCAAAGCCAGTTTCAGACGTGGCTCTTTCGCATCGCCGCGAACAAGGCACGCGATTATCGCGAGAAACTTCACGCGGCAAAACGCGGCGGCGGACAGGTGACACTCTCCTTGAACGCGGAAGATGCCGAGACCGGGCTGACGATTGATCCGCCGAGTTCCGCGCCATCGCCAGACGTGAACCTTCTCAACGTCGAGCGCGCGGGATTGGTGCGGGATGCGTTGGATCAGGTGGACGCGCCGTGTCGCGAAATCATTGAGCTGCGCTATTTTGGCGATCTGAGCTACGAGGAATTAAGCAGCGAACTCAAGTTGAACCCCAAAACCGTCAGCTCGCGCCTTAGCAAGTGCCTCGACAAACTGGAGGTCATCACGCGCAAAATCTTTTCCGGGGAGAAAACCTGCACAATCCCGTCTAACATGTAGGCGACCATGAACGAAGAACGGCCAATTGAAAAACTGCTCCGCCGCTACGCGAAGAAGCGTCGAGACGAGGCTGTCCCTGCGCGCGAATTGCATCCGGCGTCGCGCCGCATGTTGCAAGGTGAGGTCGCGCGGCAATTTCCCAAACCCGCCAGCAAGGAGCGTTCGGCGTTCGATGAGTTCGTGGCGGCGTTCTCGCGACGATGGATTTACGCGGTGAGCGCGCTTGTCGTATTGATGGTGGTGGCGGCGGTGATGTTGCCGTCGTTATCGAAGGCAAAAAAAACTAGCTTTGCACAGAACAAATCCGCAAGCCCAGCCGAAGCCATGATCGCTCCCAAACCAGCGGTGTTCGTGCCGATGCCGGCGAGTTTGGAGGTGGAGCAACTCGCAGTCGCCGTTGTGACCAACGCAGCAAGCGTTACTCGTGGAGGACTGGCCGACAATCGAGGTGAAACATTCACGCAGCGCAGACTTGAAGCAGCTCGCGATTTCAGAAGCGGAGGCGGCAACATGGTGACCGACAGTGATTCGGCAGCGATCACACACTCCGCGCCGCCAGCCTTTGAAAATCGGGGTGCGGCTTCCATCGGTGCAAAACGGGAAAGAGAAACAGGTTTGTACTTCAAAGGAATCTCAGAGCCACGGAACGCGAGCGTTGCACCAACTGCGAACAGCGATCTTACAGTCAACACAAGCAAGGGCAGCGTTGCCGACTCATTGATATTCGACAAAACCGGGCTGGCTCGCGGCGGTGGATCGCCGGGTAAGGATGCTGAGACTTCTTACCGCCAGAGTTTTTCAAACGATCAGCCCTTGGCGAAGAAGGCACTGGCGGTTTCTGGCGAAGCGCGCGCGATCACATCTGTGCTGGCAAATTTCCAGATCGAGCAATCCGGCAACAAGCTTCGCGTGATTGATGGTGACGGTTCGATGTATCTCGGCGTGGTTGCGCCCGATCAGTCGTTTGGCGGGGCGCAGAACGGGGCGTTCAAGAACGACGGTAAGGAAAAGCTTGCGGGTGAATTCAATGCAGAGCAGCAAAAACAGATGGACGGCGCGTATCAATTCCGCGTCACAGGCACGAACCGCACGCTCAACCAGCAAGTCGTGTTCACTTGGAACTGCGTTCTTATCACGAACGCGCTGGCGTTCTCCAACTACAGCTTCGCCACGAGCGAACTCAAGAAACTCGACGCCGCAAAGATGCCGCAACAATTCCCCGGCTTTCAAAACTGGATCATCAACGGTCGCGCACAGATTTCCTCCCAGAACGACATCGAGATCAACGCCCGGCCAGTCTCTGAGTAAGAGCATGTTTGAAAACTCGCGGACGTGGCGGACTCACACCGAGTATTTCCACTGTTCACCCGCCTGCGCTCCAATTACGTTTCGCTGGTGCATCCTATTGCATTCAACCTTGGCTCGCTGACTGTTCACTGGTTCGGCGTCTGCATCGCGCTCGCATTTCTGGCGGGTATGTGGACGGCGGCCCGGCGCGCACCGCAGGCGGGTATTTCCGCAGAGGCCATCACCGATCTCATTGTGCCGTGGCTCTTGCTCGGTGGAATCCTCGGCGCACGCGCGATGTTTGTGACAACCTATTGGCGCGAGGAGTTTGCTGAAAAACCCATCACGGAAATTTTCATGATCCAGCGCGGCGGACTCGTGTTCTACGGCGGACTGATCGGTGCGTCCCTTGCCGTTGTCATCTTTGCGCGCATCAAAAAGCTTCCGCTTTGGAAACTCGCGGACATTCTCGCGCCGAGCATCGCACTCGGCTCGGTGTTCGGACGCATCGGATGTTTGTTGAACGGCTGTTGTTACGGGCGTGCCTGTGAATTGCCGTGGGCAATCCCGCATCCCGTGAATCAATCACCGATTCATCCCACTCAGATTTATGATTCGTTGCTGAACCTTGCGCTCTACGTCGGTCTGGTGTGGTTTTTCCGCCGCCGAAAATTTGACGGGCAAGTTTTTGCTGTCTTTCTTATGTGCTATGCGATCACTCGCTCAACCGTCGAGTTGTTCCGTGGAGATTATTCCGACGCGCATCTGCACAGCGGCCTGACTCCGGCGCATCTATTGAGCATTGGAATCTTTGTGACGGGCGGAGTTTTGTTTGCTGTACTTCGCAACCGCTCAGTAAAACGAGGATAGGGAAAAGAGGATTGAAGATGGCAACCCCGCGCAAACTCGATCCTCCATCTTCCATCCTCCATCCCGTACCGCGCCGAAGCGAAGCGAAAACGTGTCTCCCCATCTTCCTCGCCGGCCCCACAGCCATCGGCAAATCCGGCGCGGCTCTGTTGCTCGCCGAACAGATCGGCGGTGAAATTATTTCCGTGGATTCCATGCAGGTCTATCGCGGCCTCGACATCGGCACGGCCAAGCCGACGCCCGCCGAGCGCGCCCGCGTGCCGCATCACTTGATTGATGTGGCGGAACTCAATGAACCGTTTGATGCGGCCAAGTTCGTGGCGTTGGCGAGCAAGGCTGTTACGGAAATCCAATCGCGCGGGCGCACGCCGATTTTTTGCGGAGGCACGGGACTTTATTTCCGTGCGTATCTCGAAGGCATCGGCGACGCACCGGGTTCAGACGAAACATTGCGCGCCGAATTGGGAGCTGCGCCGCTGGATGCGTTGCTGGCGGAACTTGAGCGGCACGACCCGGTGACATTCGCGCGGATTGACCGGGACAATGCGCGGCGCGTGGTTCGCGCGGTGGAAGTCATTCGGCTCACGGGTAAACCGTTCTCAGAACAGCGTTCGGCTTGGAGCAACGAAACCCCTGCGGTAAATCGCGAAACGATTTTTGTCTTGGCGCGAACATCGGAAGACTTGGTCGCGCGGATACACGCCCGCGTGGACGAGATGTTTGTGCTGGGATTGTTGTCGGAAACGCGCTGGTTGGTGGAACTGGGTCTGGAGCAAAACAAAACCGCGATGCAGGCCATCGGTTATCGCCAGGTCGTCGAGCATTTGCGCGGTCAACGTTCCTTCGCCAAGACCGTGGAACTGGTGAAGATCAAGACGCGACAATACGCCAAACGCCAGCGGACATGGTTTCGTGGTCTTTCCAACGCGAAGGTGATTGAGATTCAATCCGGCGACAGTGCCGGGGAGATTGTCAGGCGTCTTCAAGATTCACGGCGATGTCTGCGCCAGCACCACTCTGAGGCCGAAGATATTTAGCGTCCGGCAGTAAACGCATCTGGAAGGGGCTGGCATTGTGTTTTGTGGTGAAGTTTCCGAGCGAATGTTGGAGGGGTGATTGAATGTTTATGGGAGTTCCGGTGTCTGAGACTGCAACATTCGACACTGATCACCCCCATGCGCCATCCCTATCAAGCCCAGCCCGATTTGCAACTGACCCCCATCGAAAAGATTCGTCTGCCACTCAAGAGCCGCGATGAACTCCCGCCCAACCGTGGGGTGACGACGAAAAAATGTTTGGCCATCAAACGCTGCGGGACAACGTCGCCCTGCTCGTCGATGAACTGTTGCAACAGATCAACGCGCGCATTGCCGCCGCCGGACGCGAGGTGTTCACAAAAAAAGCAGGCGCGTCCCTCGCGGTGCTCGATATCAAGGCTGACAGTCATGTGCTGGAGACCGACGTGCATTTCCCCACCGACTTGAACCTGCTCTGGGACGCAGGCCGCAAGTGCGTGGACAAGGCGTGCCTTGACCCAATGCGCTTCGCACAAAGCCGCCGTGCGCGAGCATTTCACCGCAGGCCACGCACTCTCCGCCAAAGTGCAACAGAGCCTGCTCGCACTCTGCAACCAACCCGTCGAATCCATCGAGCAACGGGAAAAAGCGATGCAGAAGTTTGTGAATGCGCTGTGAAAAATTAACCACGAATGTCCCTCCGTCGTTA
>JAYUAV010000192.1:0-4345 GCA_043741175.1 Verrucomicrobiota bacterium | reverse complement strand
TGAGAAAGGCTCTCCGTTCCAAGAGGACGCCCCGCCCATGCGTCAAACCGCTGTACGCGGCTCTGCCTGAGCGACAAGTCGCTCAGACCATGAAAGCGGCGACAAGTCTCCGCACTCCAAAAACTGAGCGGCAGTTTCAGTCACACCCAACCAAAGACGCGCACTTGACTTGGCGGTAACTTTTCTCAACATCGCGGCGTGGCACTCTTTACGATTCAAAGTGATTTCCGGTACGACGTTGTCCGCAAGATTTTTGAAGGCGGCATGGGCGTCGTTTACGAAGCTGAACAACGCGGCGCGCGCAATTTTGTCAAGCGCGTCGCCATCAAAGTCATTCGCGCCAATTACGCGAGCCAGAAACAATTCATCGAGAACTTCATCGGTGAAGCAAAACTCGTGGCGGACTTGATCCACACGAACATCGTCCAGACCTACCACCTCGGCGAAACGAACGGCGTGTGTTTCATCGCCATGGAACTCATTCGTGGCGTGAACTTGGAACAGTTCGCCCAGCAACTCGGTGAGAAGCGCAAGCAACTGCCGCTCGAACTTGGCGTGTTCATCACCAGTCGCATCGCGCGTGGTCTTGCTTACGCGCATTCCAAGGCCGGCGCGGATGGGAAAACTCTCGGCATCGTGCATCGCGACGTGAGCTTCAAGAACATCATGATCGCGTTCGAGGGCGACGTAAAACTCACGGACTTCGGCATCGCCAAGGCACGCGGTTTCCTCACCGATCAGGAAGGTGAAGTGGTCGCGGGCAAAGCGGATTACATGAGTCCTGAGCAGGCGGACTTCCAGATCACGGACAAGCGGTCGGACATTTTTTCCGCCGGAGTCGTGCTAGGGAATTTGATCCTTGGTCACAACATCTTCAAAGGGCCGACTGCCGAGGAATCGCGTCAGCGCATTCTCAAACAAGCGATCCCGGATTTCCGTACGCTTGATTCCCGAGTGGATGAAAAGCTGAACGTCATCTTGCAACGCTGTCTCACGCGCGATCTTTCCAAACGCTTCGAGACTGCGGATGAGTTGATGTACGAGTTGGAGTATTACATCTATCACGGTGGTTACGGACCTACGAACGAGACGATGGGCAAGTTCATCCGGGAATTGTTCGGCCAGTCCACGCCCAAGGACTCTCATACTCACGGATTGCACGGCCAGACAGAAATTCTCGAGCATACCGCTCGCGTCCGGGTGAAGGTTTAATTTCCCCATGAAGCGCAACTCCTCTGGCTTAGTCGTTCAACTCGGCTTGTTGCAACACGCTTGCACCGCCGATCCCGCAGCCAATCGCAAAAAAACTCTCGCCCTCGCAGAACGCGCCGCCAAGCAAGGCGCGCAGATCATCTGCACACAGGAATTGTTCACGTCGCAATATTTCTGTCAGAGTGAGGACTACGAGAACTTCAAACTTGCAGAAACGATTCCCGGCCCCAGCACAGCGGCATTCCAGAAGCTCGCCAAGAAATACAAAGTCGTCATCGTCGCCTCGCTCTTCGAGAAACGCACTGCCGGTCTCTATCACAACACCGCTGCCATCATTGATGCGGACGGCAAGTTGCTCGGCACGTATCGGAAGATGCACATCCCGGACGACCCACTTTACTACGAGAAGTTTTATTTCACGCCCGGCGACCTCGGCTTCCGCACTTGGCAGACGCGCTACGGCAAGATCGGTGTCTTGATCTGTTGGGATCAATGGTACCCCGAAGGCGCGCGGCTGACCGCATTACAAGGAGCGCAAATCCTTTTCTACCCCACCGCCATCGGCTGGCATCCTGCGGAGAAAAAAACCAACGGCACGAAACAACACGGCGCTTGGGAAATCATCCAGCGCAGCCATGCCGTCGCCAACGGCTGTTACGTGGCCGCCGTGAACCGCATCGGCCACGAAGTCATCAAAGACGTAGGCGGCGACGGCATTGAGTTCTGGGGGCAAAGCTTTGTCGCAGGCACGTCGGGAGAAATCATCTCCAAGGCGAGCGTGAACAAGGAAGAGACACTCATCACGCCCGTTGACCTCGCGCAAGTGGATCAAACCCGCACGCACTGGCCGTTTCTGCGCGACCGGCGCATTGACGCGTATGGCGACATCACGAAGCGGCTGATTGATTGAAACAATCCGGATAGTTTAAGTAAATGAGCGACGATAATTCCAGGTTGCCAACATATGTTGTCTGTCGCTGCCAGAATTGTGACGGCCACATTGAATTTGACGCCAGTGATTTTGACAGTGGCGAGACACGAACTGTCGAATGTCCGCACTGTCATTTGAAAACAAACATTTTTGTTTCACCAAAAGAAGAATCGCAACCAACAGAACCGGCAACTCTTTCGACTTCGCAATCATTAAACGAAACGAAACCGTGTCCATTCTGTGCCGAAACTATAAAATTCGAAGCGGTTGTGTGCAGGTTCTGCGGGCGGGATTTGATCAGTCGTCCTACCGCACCCATTCATCAAGTTCAAACATTCACTCCCGAACAGCCGGTGACTGTCGTGCAAGCGAAAAGCGGTGTGATGGATGGCGTCAACATCGGTTGCGGAATGTTTATAATCCTTCCGTTGATCCTTATTGGCATTGGAATACTGGTACTGATTGCATTGGCGATTTTTGCACCTTCTGTACTTAGGTGAAGAGCGCGACCCTGCCAATAGTCTGGATCACCGGCGCGGGCGGATTGATCGGGAATTACCTCGTCCAACTTGCGCCGCAGTTCGCGCCATCGTCTCACGCTGTTGGATTGACTCGTGAGACGCTTGATCTGCTCGACTCCGCCGCCGTTCGCCAGACGTTTCGCGAGCAACAACCCGCCGCCATCATCCACTGCGCGGCCATGACTAGGCCGCCGGATTGCCAGAGGAATCCCATCCTCGCACGTCGGATCAACATTGAAACCACAACCTTGCTCGCTGAACTGGCCGCGAACATCCCGTTCGTTTTCTTCTCCACCGATCTCGTCTTCGATGGACACAAAGGCAATTACACGGAAACCGACACCGTCAATCCGTTGAGTGTTTATGCTGAGACTAAAGTCGCCGCCGAGCGGGTCGTCCTCGCGAATCCGCGCCACACCGTCCTCCGCACCTCGCTCAACGGCGGCGTCTCGCCTACGGGAGATCGCGGGTTCAACGAGCAGATTCGCAACGCCTGGCAGCGTGGGCAGAAGCTAAGTTTCTTCACGGATGAGTTTCGCTCGCCGATTCACGCTGAATTCACCGCTCGCGCTTGCTGGGAATTATTCTTGAAACGACAGGTTGGAATTTTCCACGTCGCCGGAAGCGAGAAACTTTCCCGCGCGCAAATGGGAAAACACCTCGCGCAACGCTACCAACACCTGAATCCGCAGTTTGAGACGAGTTCGCTGAAAGATTACGTCGGCGCGCCGCGTTCGCCAAATACGTCGTTGGATTCATCCAAAGCTCAGGCGCAACTTTCTTTCCAATTGCCAGGCATGTTCGATTGGCTGCACGAGAATCCTGGAGATTGATGCACAGTCAGTACGGGTTTGGCGGGCTGAAAAAGTTGAACATGCTGATAATGTGTTGGGCTTCGTCGCGCAAACCTTGCGGCAGAAAAATCCAGATAGCAGCGGCGGCGGCGATGTAGGGGCCGTAGGGAATGCGCGCGAACTTCTCTCGACCCTTAAGCGACATGCCGATGATCCCAACGGTCGCGCCGATGAAGGAACTGGCGAACAGCGCGAAGATCGTGGCCTGCCAGCCGAGGAATGCGCCGATTGCGGCCATGAATTTCACGTCGCCAAAACCCATCGCCTCGCGCGGCAAGGTGATTTCTGTGCCGACAGCTTCCATGTGATGAACGGTTTCGGGATCAAATTCTTCTTCTTCGATCCGCAGCCGCTTTGGCGAGAGTCGCACCTTCACATTCATGTAACTGCGATCAATCAGTTCCAGTGTTTTCGCTTGGATCACGATTTCATCGGACTGGCGGTAGAACAATTCTCCGTACGGGATGTCGCCGTCGGGAAGGTGGACGGCGGATTCGGAGAAGATGATTTTCGTGCCGAGTGGAAGTTCAACACGTTGGCGACCGAACATCAGTTTGCCGAGTCGCACGATGGCATAGACGACTCCGAAGCCCACGCCTGCGCCGACCAATCCCTGCCACAAGCCGCTGCCCAGATTTGTTTGCGCGTGCAGTTTTGGCAACGCGAGCGAACAGATCAATCCTGCCACGACACCGCCGATGGTGATCTCGTCCGGGATGATGAAGTGATCAAAGTCAATGAACGTGGCGGCGATCATTCCGGCGAGCACGAGTGAATACACGAGCGCGAGCAGCGGAAAGTTTTGTCCGTGACTCCACCACGCGAAG
>JAYUAV010000191.1:0-1689 GCA_043741175.1 Verrucomicrobiota bacterium | reverse complement strand
AATACCCGAACGGCTGGGCTGTGGTATTGACGGAGCGCCGGTCTGCGACCGGCTTTGCGGTTGGAAACCTTTGTCCCGTGTGGTGTTTCTGTGAAGTGTGGCAGCACCCGCCTCCACCAACCCATAAGCTGGTCGCAGACCGGCACTCCTACCGCGCGGAATTTCCGAAAGGCATTAGGTTTAACGTGGCGCACGGGATTTTCGTGACCTCGCGACTGCGGCGAACACGTCCGCACTGATCTATTTCTTCTTTAAGCCGAGTTTCGTCGCAAGCGCGGCTTGAACGTGATCAGGGACAAATTGGTTCACGTCGCCACCGAGTCGGGCGATTTCTTTCACGATGCGCGAACTCAGGAACGTATAAGTATCCTTGGGCATCATGAATATCGTCTCGAAGCTGTCGTTGAGCTTGCGGTTCATCAGCGCCATCTGGAATTCAAATTCAAAGTCCGATACGGCGCGTAACCCGCGCAACACCGCCTGCGCAGAATGCTTCTGCACGTAATTCACCAGCAACCCGTCGAACGTGTCTGCTTCCACGTTGGGCATGTCGCGGATGGATTGTTCGACGAGAGCCTTGCGTTCTTCGAGCAGGAACAGCGGATGTTTCCCATCGCTCTTGGCCACGGCCACGATCACGCGATCAAACAGCCGCGATGCGCGTTGCACCACGTCGAGATGCCCGTTGGTGAACGGGTCGAAGCTGCCAGGATAAATCGCTGTCCGCATGGCCGTATAGTGCGCGACACGTGCGGAAATGACGAGGAAGAAAGGAGTCTTAACTCATCACGGTTACGACGAGTGGGACAAGCTTCGGACGTTTCGCGGAAATCTCGAACGCACTTGCAAGACGTTCACTCGCGATGGCAGCTTGCTTTGAAGAGTCAGCGTGGATGCGGCAGAGAACTGCGCCCGTCTTGACCGCCTCCCCGGGCTTCGCGATCTGATCCAGTCCCACGTCAAAATTAACCGTGGATTCCTTGCTCAAGCGACCGCCGCCAATATCGCGGATGACCTCGCCGATGATGCGAGCATCGCAACGAGCGACAAACCCGGAACGCTTCGCTTTCAATAAGACTGTGACCTTGGCCGTAGAGTCGCGGGCAAGTTTGAGATTAACCGCATTGAGGTCCGCACCCTGATCCACGAGCATCTCGTCCCACTTCTCTCGCGGCGACCCGGAGTTCAAACAGGCTATGGCTTGTTTCCGCGCGGCATCAAGCGACTTCGCCTTGCGCGTTTGCACCAGCAGATGTGCAGCGCAATCCACAACAAGTTCGCGCAAATCATCCGGGCCTTCGCCATCAAGACACGCGACGCTTTCCTTCACTTCCAGCCAATTACCCGCAGCACGACCCAGCGGAGTGTTCATGTCAGTGAGCATGGCGCGCGTGTTCACGCCGCATTGATTGCCGAGCGCAACCATCGCCCTCGCCAGCTTGATTGCGTCGGCGCGCGTTTGCATGAATGCCGCGCAACCGAACTTCACGTCGAGGATCAGAGCATCCAAACTCTCCGCGAGTTTCTTGGAAAGGATCGAGGCCGTGATGAGTTGGATGCTTGGCACGGTGCCGGTCACATCGCGCAAGGCGTAAAGTTTTTTATCCGCTGGCACCATGTTGTCCGTCTGGCCGCAGATGACGCAGCCGACTCTCTGAACGATTTCTGTGATGCGTTTGGCAGGCAACA
>JAYUAV010000190.1:0-3135 GCA_043741175.1 Verrucomicrobiota bacterium | reverse complement strand
TGCCGCGCGCGGTTTCAACATCAAACGTGTCGTGCGCGGGGAAGTTCATGCCGAGTTTTTCGTAGAGCTTCGTCATCTTCCGCACATCGCGTTGGAGCATTACAGACAAACCTTCCTCCCTCAGGCCGCGCAGGATTTCCTGACTCTTGCCGAGCGAGTAACCGTAAAGCACCGGCGTCGCGCCAGCGGCCAGCGCCTCGCGACAAAATTTTGTGATGTCGCCGCGCACGGTTTCCTCCGGAGGGAATTGATAGTGCGGCAGTCCGAACGTCGTTTCCATGATGAGCGTGTCAGCGCGACACGTTTCAGGTTTTTCCGCCGCGAGACTGGGACGCAGTTTGAAATCGCCGGTGTAGAGCAGCGTTTCGCCGCGCCACTCGATGGAAGCCATCGCGCTGCCGAGGATATGACCAGCGGGCAAAGCAGTGACATGGAAAATTTCCCGCTCGAATTGAAACTCTGTTCGCGCGCCAAAGTTCAGGATGTGTTCGCGCCGTTTCCCCGGCAATCGCGTGCGCATGAACAGCGAAGTCGCTTCCGTGAGCATCACGTCATCGTGCGCGGCGATGTGATCCGCGTGGGCGTGACTGACGAACACGCGCTCGCCGCCGCGCTGACGTTTGCGCGCATCGAGCCAGAGGCCGAGTTGCGGTAGATGAATGCCCGCGCGAGTGAATTGAATCTCCAACGACACGAACGAAGCGTATAGGGAAGGACATCTTGCAAACAATGCGGATCAAGTCGCTTTGAATTTGGTTGTATCGGTGGCGCGGGATTGCTGCGACCATGGGTTGTAGGTTTTCAATATGCACATTTCATCTGCCATTTTTCATTGCAGCGCGCCGGACTTGGCGGCGTGTCCGGACGAGTCGTTGCCGGAGTTCGCATTCATCGGTCGCTCGAACGTGGGCAAGTCTTCGCTGCTGAATTATCTGGCGGGCAAAGGCAAGTTGGCGCGAGTCTCACCCACGCCGGGTTTCACTAAGCTGATCAATTTTTTCACGATGAGTAAAACCTGGCGGCTCGTGGATTTGCCGGGATACGGTCACGCGCATCTGGCGCGGAAGGATCGGGCGGAATTCAACGCGGCTGTGCTCGACTATCTTCGCAATCGTCCGAATCTTCATTGCGTGTTCGCGCTGATTGACGCCGGACTGCCGCCGCAGCCGATTGATCTGGAATTTGTGGAGTGGCTTGCGAACAACCAAATCCCGTTCGTGCTTGTCTTTACCAAGACTGATCTGGTCAAGCCTGAGCTCGTGCAGGCGAACATGGGCGCGTTCAAGGAAAGTATCTTGGAGTGGTGCGAGAAATTGCCGGAGGTCTTTTATTGTTCGTCCGAGTTGAGGCGGGGCAGGGGAGATTTGTTGGCGGTGATCGAGGAATTACTCGCGACAATGCCGGTTGAATCTGTTGGCGACGTTGAACCACCACCAAGCGAGGAGGCAGTGGTTGAAACCGAGGAGACGCAGCAAACCATCGCGCCCCCTGCTGACAACTTTCTTGCGATCCGTCAGACATCAGGCGCGCGAGATGTTCGCGGCAAGCGCCCAAAGATTCCGCGTCCGTGGTGACGCGCGGTGGCGGGGTTGAGACGGGTCAGGTCAAAGGTTGTTGCCGGAGCGGCTCATCAACCGGGTCTTGAATTCAGCCAGTTGGTCGTCGTAGAAATCCACAGAGTTCAGCGTCGTGGTCACGGTGGAATCATAGTTCACGAGCGTGACCATGGTGCTATAGGTGGCGGTGTCGTGAACGGGCAGCACGGCGCGGATACCGCCTTTGGGGCCGAGCCGGAAGTAACAATCGTTCTCGTGGATTTGTTGCACCACGACGACGCGATAACCGACCTTGGCCAGAAACATCTGATAGGAATTGGTGGTGACGATGGCCGCAAGCATCACAGACGGCGCGACGCCGAGGCTGTCGAACACGGCTTTCAAGGTTTTGAATTCGGGGCGCGCCAGGATGCGAGCGAAACGTTGTTGCTCGGATTCGCCGGGCGAGAGTTGCCCGGTCACCAGAGTGACAGTCGCATTGATGGTTGGATTGACGGTTGCAGCGTTATTCATAAAAACTTGTGTGGTGAGAGATGATTCCTCGACCGAACTCGCAAAAGCGGGAACGTGGCCAGTGTGACGGGGCGCGGTGGAAAAGTCCATGATTCATAACGGGAATTACACGAAACTTCACAGCCACGTCCGCCAGCTTGGATATTACCTCACCGTCAAATCACACCCGCAGATACACGTAGATGGCGAAGACGATGGCGGCGAGCCCGGCTACCGCCGCGATGGTCCAGAGGAAACTGCGTTTCTGCGCGGCGATTGCGAAGGTGGAAATGATGACCGCAGCTTGTGCGGCCAACATGCCGAAGAAAAATTTACCGCTGCGTTTATGATGCCGTTCAGCGGATATATTGGCTTTACGCACCTGCAATTCGTAGAAGCTGGCGATGGTTTGGTTGAGGCGTGCCTCGGCTTCGTAACGCATGGAGTTGTAACGCATCTTGGCAGCGGTGAGATCGCGCGCGGCGGCTTTGTCGCCAGCGGGCAGAGATTTTTCCAATTGATCGAGCGCTTGGCTGGCGGGAGCGGTGAGTGTATCGAATGCGAGCGCGTTGTCCTTGGCAGTTTGCAATGCGGCGGCGAGTGACTTGTCATCCACGGGTTTCAACAGGTCGGCGATCTCGGTTTCCAACTTTTGGTTTTCAATCGCTTCGAGCGCGGCTTTGACTTTCTCATCCATGATTGCGGCGTTGGGGGACAGAATTTTTTTAAGCGCAGGATTTTCTATCGAGTGGATTTCAGTCGTGGCGTCGAGGAGGTCGTAGGAGTTCCGTTGCATCGCACCTCGGAGTTTCTTCGCCTGAAAGTAAGCCCACTGATCGCCCGCTTTGGACTGGAGTTGCGCGCCGTAGGCTCGATCATATTGCGCGCGCGTCATCTCGCTGGAAGCCAGACCGGCGAGCAAGGTCGCGATGACCGTCATGATAACGGGTGTAGAGAGGAGGATTTTGCCCCACTTGGTTTGTGGTAATTCACTGGTCAATTGTTCGGGCAATTTGGTTTTCATCTGAGGAGAAACTACACGAACGAGCGAGGTGAAGGCAACGCGGTTGAGATTGAAGGCAGCAAT
>JAYUAV010000189.1:0-1795 GCA_043741175.1 Verrucomicrobiota bacterium | reverse complement strand
GCATATGCCGTCCGCCGAGGATGTGGCAATGCAGGTGCGGCACGGCTTCGCCGCCGTCTGCTCCGTTGTTGAAGACGAGACGATACCCGGATTGTTTGAGACCCACCTTCTCGGCGACTTCAGCGGCCTTGAGCAACAGATGACCGAGCGTCTGATGATCGGCGGGCGTGGCTTCGGCGATGCGCGGGATGGGTTTCTTGGGGACGATCAGGACATGCGTGGGTGCTTTCGGCGCGATGTCATTGAACGCGATCACGAGGTCGTCCTCATAAACGATCTGCGCCGGGATTTCGCGCGCGATGATTTTTTCAAACAAGGTTTTGCTCATGGCTGGGGATTATTACCGCGAAACACGCAAAATCATTCGACCAACAGTGCACAGGAATCTCCCGCCGTCTCGTGCCGCAGTGTGCGTCGTAGAAATTCCACGATCTGGTCGCGCATGGAATCGCAACGCGGCCCCCACCGTTCCGCACCGACCAACCGTTTCACGCAGGCGCGCAATCCGTGGAAGCGCACGAGGCGAGGCGTCATCTGAAATTGCGAGTGCGCCGCCGCTCGCAGTCGCGGAAAGAACGCCAGCTCGCACGCGTCCGCATGGAACGCCAGCAGTTGCAGGTCTTTGTTCGCTGCGTCATCGGTGATCTTTGCCACGCGACCTGAATCCAGCTTGAGTCCCAGCCCGTTGAGGACGGATTCAAACGCGGAGGCGAACTCGGCCACTGAAACGGTTTTGCGTCCGAGATCGTTTTTGAAATAGTGGAACACGGACGCCGCCGCGTGATGCACGAAGTCCTGATCGAACGGATGCCCTGCGCCATCGGAGAGTTCCACCGAGATCATCTCGGCTGAGAACGGGAGGGATTCGCCGGAGGGCAATTTGAAGAACATGAAATTATCCGAGAGCAGGATCACTGTTGCGCCTCCATCTTTTTGACTTCCTGCACGAAGTCCGTGGCTTCCTGGAAGCGACGATACACACTGGCGAAACGCACATAAGCCACTTCATCAATCTCTCGCAAACCATCCATCACTTGCTTGCCGATGAACTCAGCGGGCACTTCGCCCTCGAACTTGTTGTTGACCGTCTCGGCGATGCGCTCGGCGAGGTCTTCGATGATTTTAGGGCTGATGGGACGTTTCTGACAGGCTTTGCGAATGCCGGAGAGGAGTTTGTCTTTGGAAAAATCCTCGCGTCGCCCATCGCGCTTGACGATGACAAGTCCGAGCTTCTCGATCTCCTCGTAGGTGGTGAAACGATGCTCGCACGCGGTACATTCCCGGCGGCGGCGAATGGTCGCACCTTCGCGGGAAGCGCGTGAATCAACAACCTTGTCATCCTGACAGCCGCATTTGGGGCAGCGCATAATATAAGAGGGAACGGAAACCTGAAACCACATGTAATGGTGGTGACACTTTTGTAGCACACTAAATGTTGCGGAGTCAAGAGTGGGCCATGGCCTGGGTGTGACTGAAACTGCCGCTCAGTTTTTGGAGTGCGGAGACTTGTCGCCGCTTTCATGGCCTGAGCGGCACTTCCAGTCACACCCGGTCGTTCTGGGCAATGTGGATTATCAGGAGTTCGAGTATCAATTGCGGGGATGGATCAACTCCAGATCGCCAGCGGCGTGGAACAATGCCTCGCGCGTTTCGACCAGCAGTTCCCCGCCGCCACAACCAAGGCTTGCGTCCGCCATTAGAGCATTTCCATAATTCATATAGCGTAGCCGGCGTGTGAAAAGAAACCGATGCAGTCAGTTGGGGTAACGGAGGCAAAGGCCGCCCCGGCGGCCTT
>JAYUAV010000188.1:0-2834 GCA_043741175.1 Verrucomicrobiota bacterium | reverse complement strand
GCGCGCGATACGGTCTTGGAATCGTTGCGTGTACTCGCCGCTTACGTGCAATCCGCCGGTCAGAACAGTCTCGAAATCATTCTGTCTTCTGGTTTCGAGGTGAACAAAACGGATCGCACCCGCAAGCCGCTGGATAAACCGGCCATCACGAACATTGACAACTTCGCGAGTACGCAGTTGATGCTCAACATGACGCCGATCTCGAATGCGCGGTCTTACGAGATTCGTACGCGGGTGGGTTCTGGTGATTGGAAGAATGCCGGGTTTTTACAAAGGCATGTAATGTCCTGATCGGTGATCTGACTCCGGGAGCGACGTATGACGTGCAATCTCGCGCTGTGGGCGGTACGATGGGTTACTCGGATTGGAGCGATCCGGTCTCGCACATCGCTACGTGAACCAAATCGGTCACTCTATTCTGGGAACGCAATAAAATGCGTCCCCTTTTTCTTCAAATTTCACCAGAAAAACTGTGCATTCAACTTGCGAATTACTCCCCAGCCCAGCTAAATATGGTCGTGCTTCCGCTGGAAGAAATTCAAAGCCGCATCGCCGCCGCCGTTCCCGGCGCGCAAACCACCGTCGTTCCAAACGAAAGCCCGTCCGGGCAACGCTCCCTTCTCGTGGATCATCCACACGCTCCCGCCATCGCACTGTTTCTACGGGACAACGCTGAGTTGCGTCTGGATTATTGCTCAAATGTCACGGGCATTGACTGGCCGGAGGCCGAGTTAGTAGAGAAGTTCAAGGTCAAGAAAATGGTGGATGGCGTAGAGAAGGAAGTCGAGGAAGTGAAGAAGACGCTGCGTCCCGGCTTTCTCGAAGCGGTCTATCATCTTTACTCAATGAGCCAGAAGCACGGACCGGTCATCCTGCGACTGCGTACGGAAAATCGTTCGGACAAGAATCATCTGCCGTCGCTCACACCGGTGTGGCGCAGTTGTGAATTTCAGGAGCGCGAAATCTTTGATCTCTACGGCATTGTGTTCGACGGGCATCCCGATCTGCGCCGCATTCTGATGTGGGACGGCTACAAGGATCATCCCATGCGGAAGGATTACGTCGAACCGGACGATTACGAATACGAGCCGACGCCTCACGATGATGTTTTGGAGAAGGCGAAGAAACATCTTGCAGCAACGAATCCGACAGCCTGAAAACCGCACGATGCCCGCTGGAAATCAATCGCAATTTGAATTCGCTCCCGCGATCACTCCACCAAAGAGCAAGAGCATCGCGCGAAAAAACTCTCTCGCCGATCAACTCGCCGCTTTCTCTGAGTTCGGCGCGGCTACACGGATCATCACAACGAAGTTCAACGGCGGTGAGACGCCGACTTACGTGAACGAGTTTTGGACCGCGCGCCAACGTCAGGCGAGTTCGTTGCATGAAGTTTCATATCGTGCGTGCTTCAAGCCGCAGCTTCCGCGCTTCTTCATCGAGCGTCTCACGCAGCCCGGCGATGTGGTTTATGATCCGTTCATGGGCCGTGGCACGACGCCGATTGAAGCCGCACTGCTCGGTCGCGTTCCATTCGGCAACGACATCAATCCGTTGAGTCTCACGCTGACTGCGCCGCGACTTCGTCCGCCAACGCTGGAACAAGTCGAAGTGCGCCTGCGCGAAATCAGTCTGACCGATCACGATGAATTCCCGGAAGAGTTGCTGGCGTTTTATCATCCCGACACGCTCCTGGAACTCTGCGCATTAAAGAAATATTTCTTGAAAACGAAGAAGTCTCGGCAATCTCCAGCAACTGCCGCATTGGACTGTTGGCTTTGCATGATCGCGCTGAACCGACTCACCGGTCATTCTCCCGGCTTTTTCTCGGTCTATACGCTGCCGCCCAATCAAGCCGTGAGTCTCGCGTCGCAACTCAAGATCAATGCGAAGCGAAACCAAACGCCGCCGCGTCGCGATGTCATCAAAGTCATTCTCAAAAAATCCAAGCAACTGCTCGGAGACGTCACGCCGGACGTTCGCCACACATTGCAAAGCGTGGCGGAGGCGGCTCGGTTCACCAATGCACCCGCGAGCAATACTCGGAAGCTGCCCTCAGAATCCGTCGCGCTTGTTGTCACGTCGCCGCCATTCCTCGACGTGGTGCAATATGCCGATGACAACTGGCTGCGCTGTTGGTTTCTTGGCATTGATCCCAAATCCGTCGCGCTCACCGTCCCCAAAAAACTCGATGCCTGGGCTGTGGTGATGACATCTGTTTTCCGCGAACTGCATCGCGTGTTGAAACCTGGCGGTCACGTCGCGTTCGAGGTTGGCGAAGTTCACGGCGGGAAAACCAAGCTGGAGGAAACCGTCCTGCCGTGCGGAGTCACGGCGGGCTTCGATCCCCTGCTCGTGGTGATCAATGATCAGAAGTTCACCAAGACCGCGAACTGCTGGGGCGTGGACAACATGAGCAAGGGGACAAACACAAACCGCATCGTAGTGTTTCGGAAAAAGTAGCGGGAGAGAACATCTCGAACGCAGATCGGTGTTCTTGCGGCGTCAGTTTTTGCGCGGCTTGAAACTCGTGCGTTCCATCACCCAGTTGAGATCGGTTGTGTCGTTGGGACTCAAGAGAACTGGAAATTCCACGGCGTCGGCCTGAAGCGGCTGACGTGTGCTGGCACTAGCCCAACGATGCAATTGTGCGTGACCATCCGCAAACGCAAACGCCGCCGCTCCGCCATGATAAGACGCTGGAAGATCCATCCACTGATCCTTGTAATAGACGTTCAGGAAGTAGCCGTCGTTGATGCTGTCAGGGTGTTCCTCCACGAAGACAAAAATGTCTGATGGACGAGGGATGTCGGTGATGCGGAAGAATTGGACGT
>JAYUAV010000187.1:0-7951 GCA_043741175.1 Verrucomicrobiota bacterium | reverse complement strand
CGCATACATTCCTCCACCGTGTGATCGGGGCTGACCGTGATCACGCGACCAGAAATGTATGCGGTTGATGACGGAGCATCGCATCCGGCATCTGCCTGTGGTGGCGGGAACTAAAATCCTTGGCGTGATCTCCATCGGCGATCTGGTGAACTCGATCATTTCATCACAGAACTCTGCGATCCAGCAGTTGGAGACTTACATCACGGGATTCCCCAGCCCGCCTGCTTGAGCATTCCGTTTCCTTTGCGCTGGAGAGAGTGTGTCACGGAAACATAAGCGGCTTGGGGGATGACAAATTTCTTCACGGTGATCGTGACGGTCGCGGGTTGAAACTCGCACAGAATCATGTCACCTGCGTCATTGGCGAGTTTTTCAATCAGCTTCCAACTTCTGCCTTTGCCGAATTCCATGAGGCGTTGCGAGACTTGAAAATAATCAATCGTCTTGGTGACGCGGTCTGTGGCGATGGCGGAACTGAAATCGTGAACCATGTCCACCGTCATGAGGATGCGTTGAGGCTTGGCGCGTTCTTCGTCGGGCACGCCGATGTGGACGTGGAGTTCGAGATCAACGATGGAGATTTTGGACATGGTTAGTGAGGGGTTTGAGAAACGGTTTCGAGCAGAGTGCGAGTGGGAGTGTTGATGGGCATCTTCAACGCTTCGGAAATTGTCATCCAACGGAACTCGACGGCTTCGTGATTCAATTTCACTTCTGGCTCTCCAATGCAACGACAGGTGTAGTTCAAAAGAACAAAGTGTGCGTCGCGATAAAACTCTTTCGAGTGGATGCAATCCTGGACGAGGACGAACCGGATGTCTGCGATGTCGAGATTGGTTTCTTCTTTGAGTTCGCGGCGGAGCGCGGCTTCGGAGGTTTCGCCCCACTCGGTTTTGCCGCCAGGAATGCCCCAGAGATCAGACCACTTGTGAGTGCGAACCATCAGGACTTGGCTGGCTTCGTTGAAGATCAAACCGCCCACGGTGATGATGGGGCGTGGCGTGGTATTACCGTTGTTTTGCGGCGGGCTTAACTCCCAATTATTTTTTGTGAGCAAGTCGCGCAATTCACCGAGATGTTCGACGATGACGTCAGGCTTTGCAGCCCGGAGTTGATCGAGCTTGTTGTAACCCGTGAGGACGGCGCAGGAATGAAGTCCACCGTGCTGGGCAGTCTCGATGTCATGCTGCATGTCGCCGATGAAAAGAGTTTCGCGAGCATCAAGATCGTTGTCTGCAAGGATGTCGTGGATTTTCTTTCGCTTGTCCCAGACGCCAGTGTAGGGCTTTTCGAGATAGCGACCAAATCCCGTGGCGCGTTCTTGAACGGCGAAGTGATCATCCGCAACGGTGCTGAGAAGGAAGGTGCGGATTTTGTGCGCGGAGCAGAATTCCAGAAAGTCTCGGGCATGAGGCAGGGCGCAGACGGAGGATTGGACTTCACGGAAGCGGGAATGAAACCAAGTCTCCAACTGCGGCATCGGGACGTGCGGCGTGAATTTGTCGTAGAAGAGAGTGAACGGCAGGCAGAACTCGGCGCGGAACTGTTCGAGGGTGAGTTTGGCGCAGTTGGATTGGGCGAGCACGTAATTGGTGGCCTCCCAGACTGCCGGAAGGTCGTCCACCAATGTGCCCGACCAATCGAATACAATGTTGCGAATCACGGGAGGGATGGTAGCCGAGGCAAACGGGCGGGCAACAGATTCCAACTGTCCAACTGTCTCACAGGAGGGAAATCGCGGCTTGATTTGTGAACTGAAGCACCAACATCCAAGCTCCAGAGAAATTCCGAACACTAATTCTCAATCAAACGGTAAATCGTCAGTTTGTTTGGATATTGACGCTCGATGATTCTCTGGAGCTTGGGGCTTGGATGTTGGAGCTTTCTCCCGCTGGCTTGCCCTGACTTCACATGCTTGGCAATATGAGCGCACATGCGAGAGCAATTCCGCGGCTGGGTTGAAGCCTTTGAAACGTTCATCCTCGAAGTCATCTTCGATGAACGTCGCGGGAAACGCGCGGCCATCATCCGTGCTTTGTTGTTTGGCGGCTCAAAACTTTTCACCGTCGCCATCAAGTTCCGCCGCTTCCTCTACAACTCCCGCATCCTGCGCGACACCACGCTTGGTGTTCAAGTCATCGCCATCGGCAACCTCACTGTCGGCGGCACGGGCAAGACACCCGTGGTGGAAAAATTCGCGCGCGAACTCCGCGATGCCGGACGCAATGTCGCCATCCTCTCGCGCGGTTATCGCTCCAAACCGCCGCCGCTACACAAATCTCTGATTGATCGGCTGCTCTTCCGCCGTGATTCCACCCCGCCGCGTGTTGTCTCTGATGGCAAATCGCTGTTGCTCGATTCCGAGATGGCCGGTGACGAACCGCACATGCTTGCATCGAATCTCAAGGACGTTGTCGTACTCGTGGACAAAGACCGCGTGAAGAGCGGGCGTTACGCGATCGAGAAATTCGGCTGCGACACGTTGCTGCTAGACGATGGATTTCAATACTGGCATCTGCGCGGGCGTCGGCATGACGTGGTGTTGATTGATTGCCAGCAGCCGTTCGGCAACGAACACATGCTGCCGCGTGGCACGTTGCGCGAACCACCGTCGCACCTGGCTCGCGCCAACACCATCTTCATCACCAAGAGCGACGGCAACACCGCTGAGTTGCGCAAGCGCATCACCTCGTTGAACCCCACCGCGCCGATCATCGAATGTATTCACAGCCCAAAGTATTTGGAGGACGTGTTCACGGGCGAACGCGTCTCACTGGATTTGATCAAAGGCCGGAAGGTCGCCTCCCTCAGCGGCATCGCGCAGCCAGAGAGTTTCGAGCAAAGCCTCGTCAAACTTGGCGCGGAACTCGTCTATGCCAAACGCTTCGCAGACCATCACCGGTTCACGCAGCAGGAAATCCTGAACGCCATCAATCGCGGCAAGAAACGTCAGGCAGACATCATTCTCACGACGCAGAAGGATGCCGTGCGTTTCCCCAAGTTGGACCGACGCGATCTGCCATTTTATTTCATGCGCGTGGAGATCAACATCGTCAACGGCGCGGATGACTTCCGCGATTGCGTGCGGAAGATTTGCTTCAAGTGACGCGAAGCAACCCCATGCCCGACCATCCTCCATCCTCCATCCTCCATCCTCGCCGTATTTTGGCGCGTGGCGTGAACTGGCTCGGCGACGCCGTGATGACGACGCCTGCGTTGATGCGGTTGCGGGAAAAGTTTCCTGCCGCACACATCACACTGCTCACGCACGAAAAATTGCGCGATGTGTATCTGCATCATCCCGCGCTCAACGAGATCATCACGTTCAGCAAGGGCGATGGGCTTTTCGCGCTGGGGCGAAGACTCCGCGACGGAAAATTTGATCTAGCGCTCGTGTTACCCAACTCGCCGCGCTCGGCGATGGAAGTCTGGCTTGCGCGCATTCCCCGCCGCGTCGGCGGTCAATGGCCGTGGCGCAACTGGTTTTTGACGGATGCGATTCCAGCCCGCACTGGCGCAGTGAAAATGCACAAGCGAACGGAGGCGCAGGTTCATAAGTTGACGGAGCAAAAAATCACGCATCACGCTTCCTCCCACCACCTCCATCAATACCTTCACCTCGTCGCCGCGCTCGGTGCAGACGGCTCGGTGTTGCCGCCGATGTTGGCGGTGACGAATGAGGAAATCACTGCTGCGAAGAAGAAGTTCGGTTTGGAGAATATCTCTGCACCCATCTTCGCGCTGAATCCCGGCGCTGAATACGGCCCGGCCAAACGCTGGCCCGCAGAGAAGTTCATCGCCGCCGCGCGCGAGATTCAAACTCGCACGAACTGTCACTGGCTCATCCTCGGCGGCAAAGCAGACGTTCAGACTTCCGCAACCATCGCGAGTTCAATCGGCAATCGGCAATCGGCAATCGGCAATGTTGCGGGCCAGACCTCACTCCGCGAATTGATGGCGTTGCTCAAACTTTCCCGCGTCCTGCTCACGAACGACACCGGCCCGATGCACGTCGCCGCTGCGCTGGGCACGCCTGTGGTCGTTCCGTTCGGCAGCACATCGCCAGAGTTGACCGGCCCGGGCTTGCCGGGTGATGCGCGACATCGGTTGTTGAAATCCGACGCGCCCTGCTCACCATGTTTTCTGCGCGAATGCCCGATTGATTTCCGCTGCATGAACAGCATCAGCGTCGAGCGCGTAGTGGATGCGGTGTTGGACGCGGCGATGCCCGATAAACGCAGAGACGCAGAGAACACAGAGGGGCGCAGAGTTTGACGGGAAATGTGGCTCACGTTGCACGGAATTATTCCACCTCTGCGCTTCTTTGCGAACTTGGCGCCTTTGCGTTTCCCCGTCCCCATTCAAGCAATCTTCTTCTTGAACTGCGCAGCACAAAGACTGAACAACAATGCGCTCATTCCCGCGAGCATCACGAGGTTGAACCAGAAATCTCCCAGGCTCGCACCACGCAGGATCAGCGCGCGTTCCAGTTCGATGTAATACGTAGCCGGGATACAGGTGCTGATGGCGTAGAAAATCCACGGCATCGTCTCGCGCGGAAAGATAAAGCCGGAGAAAAACACGGACGGCAGGATGAAAATCATTGTCATCTGTAAGGCTTGGATTTGATTCTGCGCGCGAGTTGAGATCAGCAGGCCGAGACTCAACAAGGTGAACACGTAGAAGAATGTTCCTACCATCAATGCGCCGATGTCGCCTGCGATTGGCACGTTGAACACCCAGCGCATGATCGCGAACAGGAACGCGGCCATCAGCATCCCGATGATGAGATAGGGCACGAGCTTGCCGAGCATCAATCCCCAGCGTGACAGCGGGCTGACCATGAGTTGCTCCAGCGTGCCGCGCTCGCGTTCGCGCACGAGTGACATCGCGGTGGCGAACGTCGTCGCGATCTGCAACACGATGCCGATGACGCCGGGCAGGAAGAAATTCGGGCTGCGCATCTCCGGGTTGTAAAGAATCTGCGGGCGCACATCCACGGGCAGCGAGCGCAAACCTGTGTTCGCCGCCACGACCAGCAGCGAGCGACGGAAGCCGACGTTCAACGCGGTGTTCAGTGCAGATGACGCGATGCTAGAGTTTGAGCCGTCCACCAGCACTTGGACTTTCGCGCTGCGCCCCGCATTGAGATCGCGTGTGAAGCCCGGCGGAATCTGGATGCCCACGTAAGCCTTGCCGCGCCGGATCAAGTCTGCGAGTTCTGTCACACTCTGCGCCTCGCCCACGATGCGAAACGTGCCGGTGTTGGCGAACTGCTCGATAAGTTGTCGACTCTCGACCGTGCGATCTTCGTTCAACACGATTGTGTTGATGTTCTTCACATCCGTGTCCAGCGCGTAACCGAACGCGATCATCTCCACGAGCGGCGGGAAGATCATGAAAAACAATGTGAACGGATCACGCAGCACCACGAGAAATTCCTTGTAGAGAATGGCGGTGAAGCCTCGGAAGGGAGTTTTCACGATACGCCCCCCGTTTTTGGTTTCGGTTGGTGCGTCAGAATTAAAGGTAGCAATGTTTGATAATTCAGCTTCCCGCTTTCGGCGCAAAGACAGGCCAGTGCTTGGTCAATCAGGCGGTCAGAAATGTCAGGGTCGTTAGCCAAGCTATGTGCAAGTCGGGCATCGCGTGCTAACACTCGGCCAGCCTGCACACGCAACAAGATACGGGCGGCGATGCGAGCCTTCACCCAAGCGGGATCTCGGCGCATTTGAGACATAAAGCTTTCTCGATTCATTCTATACGTCCATTTCTCGGAGCAGTGAGCGCCACGAAAACATCTTCCAGCGACGGCGCAATCGGTCGGATGTCTGCGCGCGGAATCTTGTTCTTGGCCAGTTCGGCCAAGATGAATTCCTCCGACACGCCTTTGTCCACCAGCAAGTGCATGGATTGCCCGAACACCGTCGCCGTGCGCACCCCGGGCAATCGCCTCACGACTTGCAAGCCCGTCGTTACATGATCACACGTCACATCAATGCGTTTGGTGTCCGGCGGATTCACGATGGGCAACTGCTTCAAGTCGTCCGGCTCGCCACACACCACGAGCTTGGACATGTGAATGTAACCGACGTGCGAGCACCGCTCCGCTTCGTCCATGTAATGCGTGGTGACGAACAGTGTCATGCCTTGGCTTGAAAACTCGAACAACAAATCCCACAACTCGCGCCGCGCCACCGGATCAATGCCTGCCGTCGGTTCGTCTAGGAACAACACGCTTGGCTTGTGGACGAGCGAACACGCCATCGCCAGTCGTTGCCGCCAGCCGCCGGAGAGCAGCGCCGCGCGGCGATGCAGATACGGTTCAAGATGCGTGAGCGCGATGAGTTCGTCGTAACGCTGCTTGAGCACCGCGCCCTGCAAGCCGTAGAGCCGCCCGTAGAAATTCAGGTTCTCATGCGCCGTCAACTCGTCGTAGAGCGAAAACTTCTGCGACATGTAACCGATGAGCGGCTTGATCTCCTCCGTCTGCTGCGCCACGTCGAACCCCGCGATGCTTGCGCGCCCGTCGCTTGGTTCGAGTAAGCCGCACAACATGCGGATGACCGTGGACTTGCCCGACCCGTTCGGCCCGAGAAAACCAAAGATCGAACCCTTCGCCACCGCGAACGAAACATGATCCACCGCCGTGAAATGCCCGAAGCGTTTGGTCAACGCTTCGCAGGAGATCATGGTTGTGGCGGACATGGCGGAGAAAACTAAACCTGTTTCTGGCGACGACAGCAAGCAGGACATGGTGTGAGGAGCGCGGACTTCAGTCCGCTTCAACGTGCGAAGGTCAACGCGCGCAGGATTATTCTAACGGCCTCACGAAGTTCAATGTTGAAGCGGCCTAAAGTCCGCGCTCCTGCCTACTTCTGCGACTCCTTGCGAACTTTGTCACGATCGAGCGCGGTGAGAATGAGCTTTGGATCAAGCCGCGCGTTGGTTTGTTGCAATCGGGCAATTGTGTCCGGCAAGTCCAACAGTCCACGCATGGCGGCCTGTTCCAGCAAACCAATCGTCCCGACCACTGCGAGGCCGCAATGTTGTGCGGCGGCACGACCGGCGCGGTCGTCCATGAGAACGGCGGCAGCGTGGATTTCCTGCGCCAGACTGATGGCTTCCAATTCACCCGTGTCCACATCCAGCGTGAGATTGAGCGTGCTGGGTTTTTGCACCGTCACCCACGGCGGAAGTGCGTCGGCCCATTGCTTCACGCGGGCGGGCGTGTTGGGTTGTTGCAGTTCCAGAAAAACCGTGGGCGGAATGACGACTTGTTTGAAAAGACTTGGCAGGATTTCCTCCGCGCCGCACAGGATGAGATAGTGCAGCGGCGAAGTGTCCGAGACGACGACGCTCACGACTGGGCGAGGATTTTATCCAACGTCGCGCGGTCGGCGTCCAAGTCCGCCGGGGAATAATTCAGCGGCACACCGCGCTGCTTGAGGAAAGTTTCCGTCTGCCAATAATCAAAACCAAGCAGATCACCGACCTGCCGCTGCGAGAGCCGTCCTTCGCGATAACGCTCGATCGCTGCGTCCTCCAAGACGTGCCGCCCCACCGCCGACGGCGTATCTCCCCATTGGCGGGCGGCGGCATCAGACATTTCCAACGTGACTTGCATCGCAGGCATCCTAGCACGACGGCGGTAGTGCTGGCAACAGCCTCAATTTGACCGAACCCTTGGCCACGGCAAACGAAACATGATCCACCGCCGTGAAATGGCCGAAACGTTTGGTCAACGCTTCACAAGAGATCATGGGTTCGGCGAGCATGGTTCAGGATTCAGCGGAATCGCTTGGCGGGATAAGATGCTGCCAAGTGCCTTGGGCAAAAAGCCTTTGAACATGCGCCAGCGCAGAGGGAAATTCACCTTGTGTTATCAAGGCGAGAAAACTCCGCGCGCGTGTGAGGCCGACATAAAGAAACCTGTCCACAAGTTCTGGTG
>JAYUAV010000186.1:0-10104 GCA_043741175.1 Verrucomicrobiota bacterium | reverse complement strand
GGGAAGCAAGCCGTTGTCTGATGTCTCGCTGGCGGAATACAAAAACGAGTTTCACGAACTTCTAAAAGACGCCGTCAACATCCGACTGCGCGCAGATGTTCCTGTGGGTGCTTATTTGAGTGGAGGTCTTGATTCATCAATCATCGCGGCAATCGTCCGCAAGCTTGGCGTTTCCAAACTCGACACATTCTCCATCGCGTTCCACGATGAGAAATTTGACGAGAGCAAGTTTCAACTAGAGATGGCCGCGTATCTTGGGACGGATCATCACGTCGTCAAAGCCTCACACGCAGACATCGGCAACACGTTTCCAGAAGTCATCTGGCACACGGAAACGCCTCTCACGCGGACATCGCCAGTTCCGATGTTCCTGCTCTCAAAGCTGGTTCACAACAAAGGTTTCAAAGTTGTGTTGACTGGTGAGGGCGCGGATGAGTTTCTCGGTGGCTACGATATCTTCAAAGAAGCGAAGATACGTCGTTTTTGGGCTAGGAATCCGAGTTCAAAGTGGCGACATCTGTTGCTTAAGCGGCTTTATCCCGACATCGCAAATCTCGGAAAAGCTGGCTCGGCATATCTCGCGGCGTTTTTCGGTGCAGGCATGAAAGAGACGGACAGCCCGGATTATTCTCACTCAATCCGCTGGCGCAACGACCGTCGCAACCACCGTTTCTTTTCCAAAGAGTTCTCGACGCAAATTGCTGAACAGCGGAGGGCTGGCGCCGTTGAACACGAGTATCCCGAAGGTTTTGAGAAATGGGGTCATCTCGAAAAAGCCCAGTATCTGGAGATCAACATCTTCCTTTCGCAGTATTTGCTTTCGTCGCAAGGCGACCGGGTCGCGATGGGAAATTCCGTTGAAGGTCGTTGCCCTTTCCTTGATGTTCGCGTCATGGAGTTCGCCAATCGTCTGCCGTCGCGACTGAAACTGCGCGGACTGATTGACAAATACATCTTGCGTCAGGTCGCCAGCGAATATCTTCCCGAAGAAATCTGGAAGCGCCGCAAACGTCCTTATCGTGCGCCGATCCATCGCAGCTTTTTCAACGACCAAACTCCGGCGTATGTCCGCGAGATGCTGTCAGAATCGTCCGTCGCGACTTCCGGCATCTTTAATCCGATTGCTGTGCGTCAGCTTGTTTCAAAGTTGGAACAGGGCAAACCGGTCGGCGAAACCGATGACATGGCCTTGGTCGGAATTCTTTCCACGCTTCTTGTGCAGGAAAAGTTCGTGAAGAATTTCCAACCCGCGAATCCGCTCGGCGGAAACGATGACGTGAAAGTCATCAATCGCTGCGAACGTTTTAAGACGTCGAAATCTTTCAGCGCCGTATGTTGATCCAGGAAATCATCGAGAGACCCGCGTGCGCCTTGCCGGACAAACCGGCTGTGCGCTTCAACGGCGTTTGGAAGACTTACTCGGAGCTGAATCGTCAGGCAGATCAAGTCGCAAAGTTTCTCATCGAACTTGGCGTCAAGCCAGGTGAGCGCGTCGCCATCTTGCTGGATAATTCATTCGACTATATCGCCTCGCATTTTGGTGCGTTGAAAGCTGGCGCGATTGAAGTCTCACTTAATACGGAACTCGCCGCCGATGGACTCAAGCAATTGTTGCTCGACTGCGAAGCCGTGGTTCTGATTGCAGCGAACAAGTTTGCGCGGCAGTGGTCGGGCATCATCGCCGACTTGCCGAGCTTGAAGTATCTGGTGTTGGATCAGGATTTGAAGAGAGCGGCTGATGAGACAACTTCAGTTCAGACGCATTTTTTGGCGAATGTTTTCCAAACTGAATCGCCAACAGTGGCGGCAGCGCGTCGGATTGATCTCGATCTCGCCTCGCTGATTTATACTTCAGGTTCCACGGGCGAACCCAAAGGCGTGATGCTTTCGCATTTGAATCTCACGAGTAATACGCAATCCATCGTCGAGTATCTTGGCCTCCGCGAGAGCGACCGGATGATGGTGGTGCTGCCGTTCTATTACGTCTATGGACGCTCGCTACTTTACAGCCACTTCTTGAGCGGTGGCTCGCTGGTGATCAACAATCAATTCGCTTTTCCTGTGACCGTATTGAATGCGCTGGCGGAGTTTGAGGTGACGGGCTTCGCAGGAGTGCCATCTACGTTTTCAATTCTGATGAAGAAGACGGATTTGAAATCGCGCAAGTTTCCAAGTCTGCGCTTTGTCACGCAAGCGGGTGGCGGCATGGCTCCGGCGTTGCAGAAGGAAGTCGTGGAGATTTTTAATCCCGCAAAACTGTTCGTCATGTATGGCAGCACCGAGGCGAGTCCGCGTCTGACTTACGTTGAACCAGAAATGCTCCCGCAGAAGTGGGGTTCGATTGGTCGCGCCATACCGAATGTGGAAGTCGTAGTTTTGGATGAGCAGGGACATCGGTTGCCGACTGGCGCGCAGGGGCAGATCGCCGCTCGCGGCTCGAACATCATGATGGGTTATTGGAAATCCCCGGATGCGACGGCGGAAGTTTTGAAGCACGGTCATTACTACACCGGTGATCTGGGTTACGAAGATTCGGACGGATACATTTTTCTGACGGGCCGCGCGCGGGACATCATCAAGGCGGGCGGCAACCGGATCAGTGCCAAGGAAATTGAGGATGTCGTGCTAGAAATCCCCGGCGTGTTGGAGGCGGCGGTGATCGGAGTTCCCGACGACGTGTTGGGAGAAGCGATCAAAGTGTTCGTGGTGCGGTGCAGCACGACGCTGACCGAGGAGGAAGTGAAGGGGCATTTGCAGCAGCGACTTCCAAGTTTCAAACATCCGAAGTGGATTCAATTTCGCGATGACTTGCCCAAGAACCAATCGGGCAAGATTCTCAAATCGGTTCTCCGCGAAGCGGAAGCCGGGACAACCAGAGCAGTAGTGTCAGCCCATGCAAGCTGACGAAACCAATCAAACTGAAAACATAAAATTATGGCGCAAACCAAACTCACAAAAGAAACCCTGAAACTCGACTGCGAAGCGCAGGTGCAGATCATCACACGCCAAATCCAGCAACTGGTCAGTAGTTTCAAGCGTCGCGGCATCGTTCTGGGACTTTCCGGCGGCATTGACAGCTCAGTCACCGCAGCACTGGCCGTACGGGCGTTGGGAAAGAGCCGCGTGTTCGGCATTCACATGCCCGACTGTCATTCCTCAGCCGACACATTGGATTTGAGTCAGTCGGTTTCCAACACGTTCGGTTTTGATTCCGCCATCGAGGATATTACGAAAATTCTCGAATCTGTCGGCTGTTATTCGCGCCAGGAAAAGGCCATCCAGATTGCGATCCCCGAATACGGCGCGGGTTGGAAAAGCAAAATCGTTTTGGAGAACATCCTGACGAATCAGGGATTCAGTTTCTTCAGCGTCGTGGCGCAGTCGCCTGACGGAAAGATGATGACCAAGCGTCTGCCATTGGAATCGTATCTTGGAATTCTGGCCGCAACGAATTTCAAGCAACGAGTGCGGAAGATGATGGAGTATTACTACGCGGACAAATTAAATTTCGCCGTTGCGGGGACGCCGAATCGTCTCGAATACGATCAAGGATTCTTCGTAAAACTCGGCGACGGCGCGGCTGACTTGAAACCCATCGCGCATCTCTACAAGAGCCAAGTTTATCAGATGGCGGAGTATCTCGGTGTGCCTGCGAAGATTTGCAACCGCCCGCCGACGACCGACACTTACAGCCTCGCGCAAGGGCAGGATGAATTTTATTTCTCGCTGCCGTACGAGAAGATGGACCTTTGCCTCTATGCGAAGAATCACTCAATTCCTGCGAGCGAAGTTGCGCCGCTGGTTGGGCTGAACGGGGAACAGGTGGAGCGCGTTTGGAAGGATATTGATATGAAGCGATACTCCACACGGTATCTGCATTTGAAACCGCAACTGGTTGTCCCGGTGGAAGAGTTGTCGGTCTGAGGCGGTTACCCAAAGGTTTTGGATGTGTAAGAAAGTCAATCAGCACCGCAGGAAAGTCGTATGAAAGATTATTATTGCCATGCATCAGCGATCATTGAAGAAGGCGTAACGATAGGCAGGAAAACGCGCATATGGGCCTTCGTGCATATCCTAACCGGCGCAAGCATTGGAGAGGATTGCAATGTTTGTGACCATTCATTTATCGAAAGTGCGGTTCGGGTCGGCGACCGGGTGACCATAAAGTGCGGCGTATCGCTCTGGGATGGAATCACCATCGAGGATGACGTTTTCATTGGTCCCAACGCCTGTTTCACCAATGACAAATGTCCCCGCAGCAAACATTATCCGCCTGAATTTTTGAGGACCTTGCTCAAGGAGGGTTGCAGCATTGGAGCCAACTCCACAATTCTGCCGGGTTTGAACATTGGACGATGGGCGATGGTCGGAGCCGGTGCCGTGGTTACGCGGGATGTTCCGGATTACGGCATGGTGATTGGAAATTCCGCATGCCTTGTGGGATGGGTGTGTCGTTGTGGCAAAACACTTCAGACCGAGGCAGGCCGACAATTGGCCTGCGAGTGCGGGAGCAAGTATGAGAAGATTTCAGAAACCGAAATCAGGAAGGCATGACGTCAGCCAGACACCTGTTTATTTGCCGGAATAACGCGGCAAGACAACCTGCTGATTTTCCAGAAGTACACCGACACCATGTTACTTTCAAAATGCCAAATAGTTGACCTCCCGAAGATCAGCGATCCGCGAGGCAATCTCACCTTCATAGAAGGCCAACGCCATGTGCCGTTTGACATTCGACGCGTCTATTATCTCTATGATGTGCCCGGTGGCGCGGAGCGCGGCGGACATGCGCACAAGGATTTGCATCAACTGATCATTGCCATGTCAGGCAGCTTTGATGTGGTGCTGGATGATGGGAAAGACAAGAAACGAATCCATCTGAACCGTTCGTATAACGGCTTGTATGTCTGCCCGATGATCTGGCGCGAACTGGACAATTTTTCATCAGGGTCGGTCTGTATGGTTCTCGCCTCAAATCATTACGACGAATCCGATTATTACCGCGACTATCAGGAATTTTTGAATGCTGCTTCTTCAAAATCATGAAAATACCGTTCCTTGAATTAAAGCCGACCTACGACGAACTCCGCGCCGAGTGCGATGCCGCGTATCATCGCGTGATGGATTCCGGTTACTACTTGCTCGGCAAAGAACTCGAATCTTTTGAGTCAGAGTTCGCGACGTATTGCGAAGCGAAACATTGCGTGGCCGTGGGCAATGGACTGGATGCGCTCCACTTGATTCTCCGCGCATACGATATCGGTGCGGGACATGAAGTCATCGTGCCCACCAATACTTTCATCGCCACATGGCTCGCCGTTTCTTATGCCGGAGCGACGCCGGTGCCTGTTGAGCCGGATTGTAAGACTTACAATCTCGACCCCGCAGCCATCGAAGCAGCCATCACGCCCCGCACCAAAGCCATCATGCCCGTGCATCTCTACGGCCAGCCTGCTGACATGGACGCGATCAATGCCATCGCGCGCAAACACGGATTGAAAGTCATCGAGGACAGCGCGCAAGCGCAGGGCGCGCGTTACAAAGGCCGGCGCACTGGTTCGCTCGGAGATTCTGCAGGGCACAGTTTTTATCCCGGCAAAAATCTCGGGGCGTTCAGCGATGCCGGTGCTGTGACTACGAATGATCCGGTGCTGGCGGATCGCGTGCGGACATTGCGGAACTACGGTTCAAAGAAAAAATATTTCCACGATGAAGCGGGCTTCAATTCGCGCGTGGATGAACTTCAAGCCGCATTCCTCCGCGCGAAACTTCGCAAGTTGGATGAGTGGAACAAGCGCCGACAAACGGTGGCAGCGCGTTACCTCGCTGAACTCAGCGCGGCAAAATCGCTGACGTTGCCCTTTGTGCCGGATTGGGCTGAACCTGTCTGGCATCTGTTCGTCGTGCGACACGCGAAGCGCGACAGCTTGCAACAGAAGCTCGCAGATGGTGGCGTGGGTTCGCTGATCCATTATCCCGTGCCCGCACATCTGGCAGGTGCTTACGCCGACCGCAAATTCACGCGCGGCAGCTTCTCCATCTCGGAAGAACTCGCGGACACCGTGCTGAGTCTTCCCATCGGGCCGCATCTGGAGACAGCGCAGGCTGGCGAAATCGTCAAACAGACGATTGCCGCAACGCAGTCACTCTCGTAATCCGGCCAGTCCGAAGACCCAATGGCTCTCGCAAACCAAGCTGACGATTTGACGACATCCGATAAAAAAACCTACGGGCAAATCCTGAAGTCGTCCGCGATCATCGGCGGCTCTTCTGTAGTGACCATCGGCCTGAGCGTTGTCAGAACAAAAGTTTTAGCACTACTGCTCGGACCGGCGGGGTTTGGGTTATTTTATGTCTATGGAGCAATTCTGGATTTGGTTCGCGCCATCGGCGGCATGGGGATCAACACCAGCGGCGTGCGGCAGATCGCGGAAGCCGATGGCAGTGGCGATGCAGTGCGGCTCTCACGCACGGTCACGACGCTGCGCCGCGTGGCGTTCATTTGTGGCGCATTGGGCGCGTTGCTGCTGGTGATTTTCTGCAAACTAATTTCGCAATTTACCTTCGGCAACGCCCAACAAGCAGGGGCATTGGCCTTACTCGCATTGGCGGTTTTCTTTTCAGATGTTACCGCAGGGCAAGCCGCAGTCTTGCAGGGGATGAGACGGCTGGGCGACTTGGCGCGCATGAATGTCCGGGGCGCGCTGTACGGAACGATTCTCAGCGTCGCCATCGTCCTCTACTTTTTCCAACAGGGTCAACCGGAACGCGGGATTGTGCCGTCGCTCGTGGCGGTTGCCGCAATGGGCATTCTCACGTCATGGTGGTATGCGCGAAAAATCAAAGTCGAACCCGTGAGCATGACCACGGCGGAAGTGTCCACGGAAGTTTCAGGTTTGTTGAAGCTGGGATTCGTCTTCATGACGACAGCCTTGATGAGTCTGGCTGTCACGTATGTGGTTCGGATCATCGTGCTGCGGCAACTTGATGATAGCGCGGCGGGTTACTATTCGGCGGCATGGCAGTTTGGCGGCATCTATGTGGGATTCATTTTGTCAGCGATGGGCACGGATTTTTATCCGCGTCTGACCGCCGTGGCCAAGGACAACGCAGAGTGCAACCGGCTCGTGAACGAACAGACGGAAGTGGGATTGTTGATGGCAGGCCCCGGCGTTTTGGGAACGCTGACCTTTGCACCGCTGGTCATCCAAGTGTTCTATTCGACGAAGTTCGGCCCCGCAGTGGAAGTGTTGCGCTGGATTTGTCTCGGCATGTTGCTGCGGGTCGCGAGCTGGCCGATGGGTTTCGTCCTGCTCGCGAAAGGCGCGCGCAAAGCGATCTTCTTCAGTGAATTGGTGGCGTTCGTCTGGCAGATCGGATTCGCCTGGGTTTGCGTCAAGCAATTTGGGTTGCGCGGCAGCGGCATCGCCTTTTTCGCCTCCTACATCTGCTATGGCTGTTTGATTTATTTCATCGTGCGGTCGTCCAGCGGTTTTCGTTGGACGACAGAAAACAAACGGATCGGGTTGCTGTATCTCGCACTTATCTCGGTGCTCTTTGTCGGGTGGTATTATCTGCCGCGCCCAGCGGTCGTTGGCGGCGGAATCGTCATCACTGTGTTTGCCAGTTATTACTCGGCTAAAAAATTATGCGCCTTGGTGCCGCTGGATAAACTGCCAAAACCCGTGCGGTGGCTGGCTGCCGTATTGAAATTATCTCCTGCAAAACATGAGGGCTGATGGCGCAGCGGGCAATCATCCGGATCGTTCTTAAACAAGTCAATTTACTGTCGGCAACCATATGAACATGAAAACAGCAATCGTCGGTTTGGGATACGTCGGCCTGCCTTTGTCGCTGCAATTCGCCAAATCAGGCGTCACCGTGATCGGGCTGGATATTGATACAAAGAAGGTTGATTCACTCAACCAAGGCAAAAGTTTCATCAAGCACATCTCCTCGGAATCCGTGGCGGACGCGGTGAAGAGCGGCACGTTCTCCGCATCCACGGATTTCAAACGGATACGCGAGGTGGACGCCGTGATCATCTGCGTGCCGACGCCGTTGAACAAAAATCGCGAGCCGGACATCTCCTACATCATTGAGACAGGCAAGGCTATCGCGCGGCACTTGCAGAAGGGCACGCTCGTGGTTCTGGAATCCACGACGTATCCGGGCACGACGGATGAAGATTTGCGGGAAGTGTTGGAGATCGGTTCGGGGATGGAAGCGGGAAAAGATTTTCATCTCGCATTCTCTCCCGAACGCGAAGACCCCGGCAATCCCGACAGCAAGGTGGCGATCATTCCGAAAGTTGTCGGCGGCTATACGCCGAAGTGTTTGCAGCTCGCGACTGAGCTTTACTCGAAAGCCATCAAGACCATCGTGCCCGTCTCATCGTGTCGCGCAGCGGAGGCGACGAAGCTTCTTGAGAATACATTTCGCGGCGTGAACATCGCGCTCGTGAATGAACTCAAGGTGGTTTATAGCGCGATGGGCATTGACGTTTGGGAGGTCATCAACGCTGCGAAGACGAAGCCGTTTGGGTTCATGGCGTTTTATCCTGGACCAGGACTTGGCGGGCATTGCATTCCGATTGATCCGTTCTATCTGACGTGGAAAGCGCGCGAGTATGGACAGAACACGCGCTTCATCGAACTGGCCGGCGAGGTCAACACCGCCATGCCGGACTACGTGGTGCATCGCGTGGCGGATGCGTTGAACGACAAACAAAAATCCGTGAGTGGCAGTAAGATTCTCATTCTGGGATTGGCTTACAAACCCAACGTGGACGACGAGCGCGAATCACCGAGCTACGTGCTGATGGAAAAACTTCAAGCACGCGGGGCGAAGGTGGCTTACTACGATCCCTACGTGCCGATCATTCGTCCGACGCGTGAACACGCGCATTGGACGGGAACGAAATCCGTGGAATGGAATCGCGAGACGATTGAGAGCTACGATCTCGTCTTGATCTCCACGAATCACGCGAGCGTGAACTACACCGAACTGGCCACTTGGTCTAAGTGCATCGTGGATACGCGCAATGCGATGACGGGCATCCAGACTCAAGAAGGTCAGGTCTGGAAGGCGTAGGGATTCGATTTGAATTCTGAGCAAGGCGTGAAGTTCAAAATTCCACACTCTTTCAGTCCAGCGGACGCCACGTCACCCTTACCCTCGTTTTTCTAAGCCGAATCCATGCAGTAGGAATTGGGGAGCATACGCCTCTGGCGTGTGGTTGGTGGCGATCCGCAGCCAACATGGTCCACCACAGTTCGTTCACCAAATGGTGGGGAAGATATGGAGTAACGAAGCCGACGGCGCGACGCGTGCGCTCCCCAATTCTTACTGCATGGATTTGGTTGAGAGAATTTCGAGCGCGTAGGTATTTTTATTCGAGTCCACGAACTGTTTCCAAAAGGGCGGTCAAAACCCGTGTGTCGTTCCCCGAAAAACTTCTCGCCCGTTCCCGTTCGTTCCGGTTAACTGGGCATAGACCAAACGACTCGGTGCGCCATCGAATCAATCAAACGCCAGACAAGTTTTTCGATTCACGCTGTTGCCGTTTCAGGATTAACACTTAGCCATGATGTGGACGGAACAAATTCAGTCGGTGGACGCGCTGCCCGCACTGGCTTGTGCCGTGGGTTCGTATGCGCTCGGCTGTTTTGCCACAGGATACTATCTCGTTCGCGCCCGCACTGGCCGGGACATCCGTGAGATTGAGAGCGGCAACATCGGCGCGCGCAACGTCGGACGCTTGCTGGGCAAAAGCGGATTCATCATCACCACCCTCGGAGATGCTGCGAAAGGCGCGCTCGCAGTCGGTGCCACAAAGTATTTCACCGGCAGCGATCTGCTCGCTGCGCTGGCCGTGTTGTTCGTCGTGCTCGGACATATCTGGCCGGTGACGTTGAACTGGCGCGGCGGCAAAGGCGTTGTCACATCCGGCGGCGCGATGCTGGTGTTTGATTATCGGATCGCGCTGGCTTACGGCGCGGTGGTTGCGCTCGGATACGCGTTCACGCGGCGGATGACGATGCCGGGTCTGATGGCGTATCTGATCGTGCCGTTAGTCAGTCACTGGCTGCGTCATAGTCCGCT
>JAYUAV010000185.1:0-2211 GCA_043741175.1 Verrucomicrobiota bacterium | reverse complement strand
GCGGCTGCGCTCCCCAGATGATTGGCGATTGGGTTTGGCACAAGCAGACGTTGCAACCGCTTGGCTTGCCACCCGGAGCGCAGAGTGTCTTGCAAGCACCAGTGCGCGTGCCGCGCTCGCAAGTACCGATGTTCCTGAGCCAGCATTGGCCCCAGTTGCAGGCGGCAGGTGGCGTGGACGCGAATTTCAAGCTGGAAGATTTCACACTCGAACCGCAAGCACCTCGCTTTGTGCTGTCCTTGCGCGGCGGACTCGCGCAACTCGGCGCATTGCTCCAGTGCGCTTACGGCTCGCGTATCATGACCGTGGGCGTGACCGCATCCGACGAAGGCGTGTGGCTGCCCGATCCCGATGTGCCGACGCGCTATTCCACCCGCGACTTCAACGCCGAGCGCGCGGCGCTGGCGCGTTTGCAACGCAGCGGCTTCATCGGGCCGGACAGTCAGGGTAAATTGCAACTCGCTGGCCAGAGCGGTGTGTTGAATTTCTTTGCACGCGAGTTTCCCAAGCTGCAACGCGAGTGGAGCGTGACGCTGGATGAGCACTTGGAGAATCGCACGTTGAAGAACATCGAGCGCGTCGAACCGCAGTTCCAGATCACGTCGTCGGGCGTGCAATGGTTTGATCTCGGCGTGGTGTTTGCATCGAGTGGCGGCGAAACATTTTCGGCAGCGGACATTCAGCGGCTGGTCTTGTCCGGGCAAAGTCACACACGGTTGAAAAACGGCAAGATGGCGGTGATTGACACCGGCGCGGTGGAGGAATTGCAGGAGGTGCTGCTCGATTGCGCGCCGCAGCAGAACGCGCAGGGCTATCGCATCAACAGCAAACAGGCGGGCTTCCTTGAAGCGACATTGCGGCAACACGCGGACTGGAAAGTGCAAGCACCCGCCGCGTGGCGCGATCGTGCTGCCAAACAAAGCGGCGAAGCGAAGCTGGAATGTCCCCCGCTCGGCGATTTGGAATCCGTCCTGCGTCCGTACCAAAAGCAAGGCGTGGCGTGGTTGAGTTTTCTGCGTGAGAACGGCTTTGGTGGAATTCTTGCCGATGAAATGGGACTAGGCAAAACGCTGCAAGCACTGGCGCATCTCAAAACCTGTAGGCGACGACGTGAGGAGTCGGATTCAAGGACGGGACGACTCCTTACGTCGTCGCCTACAATACCTCATCTCATTGTCTGCCCCACAAGCCTCGTGTTCAACTGGGTGGCGGAGGCGAAGAAGTTCACGCCGGAGTTGAAGATGCTGGCATTGTACGGACCGGAGCGGCACAAGCTGTTTGAACAGATTTCCGCGAACGACATTGTGGTGACGAGTTACGCGCTGATCCGGCGCGATGCGGAGAAGTATCGTGAACTGGAATTCGACACGGTGGTGCTCGATGAAGCGCAACACATCAAGAATCGCCAGACGCAGAACGCACAGGCCGTAAAAGCAGTGCGAGCGCAGCATCGGCTCGTGCTCACCGGCACACCGCTGGAAAATTCCGTAATCGATCTCTGGTCCATCTTCGATTTCCTCATGCCTGGCTATCTCGGCACGGCGCAGGATTTCCGCGAGCGTTACGAGTTGCCCATCGCTAAGGAGAAGAACGTCGAGGCGCAGAAGCGGCTCGCGCGGCGGTTGCGACCATTCATGCTGCGGAGACTCAAGAAGGACGTGGCGAAAGATTTGCCTGCGAAGTTGGAACAAATTTCGTTCTGCGAACTGACGCCCGATCAGCGCGGGGTTTATCAACAAGTCATCGAAGCGAGTCGCAAGGAAGTGTTGGAGGCCGTCGGTGCGCAAGGCATCGCCAAGAGCCGCATGGTGGTGCTGACGGCATTGCTACGGTTGCGCCAAGTGTGCTGCGACCTGCGGCTGCTAAAGCTGGAAAACGTCAATCCCGCCAACGCTTCCGGCAAGCTGGAGATGTTTGGTGAACTGCTGGAAGAAGTGATTGATGGCGGCCATCGTGTGCTCGTGTTCAGCCAGTTCGTTGGGATGTTGA
The DNA here is from genome assembly GCA_043741175.1 of Verrucomicrobiota bacterium. Lineage (GTDB taxonomy): Bacteria > Verrucomicrobiota > Verrucomicrobiia > Limisphaerales > JADLHS01 > JADLHS01. Next base: position 222 of record JAYUAV010000185.1, on the reverse strand, counting down.
CGTTGCTGAAGGAGCGGCTTGCGGAGGAGGGCATTGAGTATTGTTACCTCGATGGCTCGACGACCGACCGCGCCAAAGTTGTGGAAAGATTTCAAACCAACACGACCATTCCAGTTTTTCTCATCAGCCTGAAAGCCGGCGGTGTCGGGCTTAACCTCACTGGTGCGGATACCGTGGTGCATTTTGATCCGTGGTGGAATCCGGCGGTCGAAGATCAGGCGA
>JAYUAV010000184.1:0-11779 GCA_043741175.1 Verrucomicrobiota bacterium | reverse complement strand
CCCCCCCCCCCCCCCCCCCGCTTCGGGGCAGTGTCAAGAGGCGACCCGATAGCGGTCGGAACAATCATTCTTCTGGATGCGGCAAACGCGCGTCCTTATCCTTGCACCACCATGCTAATCATCCAACGCACCCTCGCGGTCGTAGCTTTTACAACTGTGATCCCGTGCGCTTTTGCGGCGAGCCGGCTCACTGTTACCGTTGCTAACAAACTTCCGCTCGCTCGCGCGAGTCAAACCATTGAGTTGACCGCCGAGCAACTGGCTTCACTCGATGCAAAAGAGTTGAACACCGTTCACGTCCAGAATTCCGCCGGCAAGGAACTGCTCGCGCAAGCCGTAGATACGGACGGTGACGCGTATCGCAAGGCGGACATCGTGATCTTCCAATCGGATTTCGCGGCAAATGAAACCAAAAAATTCACCGTGACAATCGGCGCGAAGCAGTCGTTCAGCCGGGAGCAGTTCAAGGCGTTTGGCAGGTTCAATCGTGAACGCTTTGATGATTTCGTTTGGGAAAATGACCGCATCGCGCATCGCACCTATGGCAAGGCTTTGGAGACGTGGGAGGGCGAGCCGCTCTCCAGCAGCACGATTGATATCTGGTCCAAGCGCACACCGCGCATGGTCGTCAACGACTGGTATCTCGCCGATCATTACCATGAAGACACTGGTGAAGGTGCAGATTATTATTCCGCCGGGCCGTCGCGCGGTTGCGGCGGCAACGGACTCTGGGCCGCTGACCGGCTCTGGACGTCGCGCAACTTTGTGAACTCCCGCGTGCTGGCCAATGGCCCGATCCGCGTGATGTTCGAGTTGGAATACGCGCCGTTCCAGGTGGACAACATCAGCGTCAGCGAAGTGAAACGCATCACGCTTGATGCTGGTTCACAATTGGATCGCTTCCAGAGCAGTTACAAACAATTCACGCGCCCCGGTCAGGCGCAGAAATTGGCTACCGGCATCGGCTTGAAGAAAACCAGCGGCGAACAAATCGAGACGAATGTTGAACGCGGCTGGTTGTTGAAGTGGGAAAAGTTGGAGAAGAATGCGGGCAACCAGGGACTCGCCATCATCGTTGATCCAAAAAAATTTGAGAAACAGACCGAGGACAAGTTGAATCAATTGATCGTCGCTAAAGTTTCCGATAACAACGTGGTGTCCTACTGGGCGGGTTTCTGCTGGGATAAAGCAGATCAACTTACCGATGCAGCCGCGTGGAAGAAGTACGTGGATGAATTCGCACAAGGCGTGCAGTCGCCGATTGAAGTGAGTGTGGTGTCCGAATAGTTTTAGCCGGAACGATGCAGAGTGAATTCAATGGCATCGTTCAGACGCCAATAGCGTATCAGGGGCGCATCTCAGTTTCTGGGAGTCTCTCATTCACACCGCGCTTCAGCCAGAGTGAGGCGGCGGCAAGCCACAACCGTTTCAACGGTTTGGCTGCGGTGCGGACTTCATCAAGACCCGAAAACGGTTGAAACCGTTGCCCAAAAAATGAGATGCGTCCGTGCATGTATCAGCGTCATGCGAAAGCGGAATTGACTTCCATTCGCATCCGGGAAATCGTTCGCACTCAAATGCACCTCATTCAAAAATCATTTTACTCACTCATGTCATTGCTTGTTGCAGGCGTCCTCGCGGGCTGCCAATCCGCCACAACTCACACATCAAAAAAATCTGCGAATGGCGTGTTGCTCGTTTGCAACAAAGGTGATCACACCCTCGGGATCATTGATACAATCGCCGGGAAACAGTTCGCGACGGTGGATGAGGACGGCGTGACGGGGCATGAAGTCGTGGCGTCGCCGGATGGGAAGCTCGCGTTCGTGCCGGTGTTCGGAAACTCCGGCGTGGGCAAGCCGGGTACGGATGGCAGCGTGATCCGCGTGATTGATATCGCGTCGAAGAAGATTGTGAACACGGTGGATTTCGGGCGCGGTGTGCGACCGCATTGCGCGGTGATCGGGCCGAAGGATGGTTTGCTCTACGTGACGACCGAACTTGAGAACACGATCACGGTGATTGATCCGCGCTCGCTGAAGATCGTGGCGACAATTCCCACTGGCCAGCCGGAGTCGCACATGTTGGCGATCTCCAGCGACGGCAAACGCGGTTATGTTTCCAATGTCGGGCCGGGCACGGTGACGGTTCTCGATCTGGTGGAGAGAAAAATTGCCGCAATGATTCCCCTCGGCACAAAGTCGCAACGCATCGCGGTGTCCGTGGACGATCAATGGGTGTTCACGTCTGATCAAGCAAAGCCCCGCCTCGCGGTCATCAACACGAAGTCGAACGGCGTCGAGCGTTGGATCGAGATGCCGGGCATCGGTTACGGCACGGCCACGACGCCGGATGGAAAGTTTCTCATCGTGGCATTGATCAAGGATAACAAGGTGTGTGTGATTGATCTTGCGACGATGACGGTGGCGCGGACGTTTGATGTGCCCGCCACGCCGCAGGAAGTTTTGGTGCGCCCCGACGGCGCGGAGGCTTATGTCTCTTGCGATGCGAGCGCGAAGGTGGCGGTGATTGATCTGAAGGAATGGCGCGTCACGAAGTTGATCGAAGCTGGGCCGGGCGCGGATGGATTGGCGTGGGCGAAGACGGAGTGATCTCTTCGCTATAGGTCTGATTAAAAGTACCGAGTGTTGGAGGGTGGTCTTACCCGAATCCATGCAGTAGGAATTGGGGAGCATACGCCTCTGGCATGTGGTTGGCGGCGTCCACAACAGTTCGTTCACCAAATGGTGGGGAAGATATGGAGTAACGAAGCCGACGGCGTGACGCCGTCGGCAGCACGCGGGACGTGTGCGCTCCCCAATGGATTCGGGTCAGAGCGTGCGAGTCACTGGCGGAGTGCAGACGTTTCGTCGGCTTAACGCGGGTAAGCATCCGCGACGAACGAAACCAAACCAGAGCGTGACATGCTTCGTTATGCGAAAGCGCAAAGCCGGTCACAGACCGGTGCTCCTTTGGCTTTTGACATACACGGCATAAATCTTTTCCACCATCTGTTCGACACCAAAGTTAGTGCGGACGTAGGCTTGGCCGCGTTGACCAAACTCGGCCCGGAGTTTTGGATCGCGGGCGAGGAGGAGAAGGCGTTCGGCGGCGGCGTTCTCGTGGCCTTGTTTGACGAGAAAACCGGTTTTGCCATCCAAACAAATTTCATCCGCGCCGTCGAAGTCGTAGGAGATGACGGGTTTTCCGGCGGCCAAGGCTTGCGGTAATGCGCGGGAGAGGGCTTCGCGGGTGGAGAGGTGCGCGAGGCAATCCATGATGCTGACGTAGCGCGGAACTTCATCGGGCGGGACGAGTCCGGTGAAGGTGACTTTGTTCGTGAGATCGAGTTCGCGGACGCGTTGTTCGATGTGCGGGCGGAGTGAGCCGTCGCCGACGAACAGGACGTGGGCTTGCGGACAGTCGGGGAGGATGCGTTTGAGGACGGTGAGCAAATCTGCATGACCTTTGAGCGGAAACAGGCGGGCGATCTTGCCGATGACGAAGGCGTCGCGCGGGATGTGGAGTTGGTCGCGCAGGAGCGGGTCGTTGATGGCGTTGGCGAAGGTTCCGATTTTGAATCCGCTGAAGATGCGGGTGTAATTTTCCGGTCTGCCGATGCCGGCGGCGAGGTAAAGCCGGGTCATCGCGTCGGCGGAGCAGAGGAAGTGCGTGGTGAATCTGGCGGCGTAGCGTTCGGCTGCGGTGAAGATGGTGTTAGCGAGGTTTCCCTGGAACGGGCCGAAGGATGGGCCGTGGATGTGGTGGATGATGACGGGAACTTTGGCGCGGGCTGCGGCGATGCGTCCGAGGATTCCGGCTTTGCCGCTGTGGGTGTGGACGATGTCTGGCTTTTGGGCTTTGAGCAATCGCGTCAGGTGTTGGAGCGCGAGGAAATCTTTCAGCGGATGAACGGGGCGGACGAGGGTGGGGACGATGATCAGGAGTCGAGGGTCGAGGGTCGAGGGTCGAGGGGGACGACTCCTTACGTCGTCGCCTACGAGTTTGTGTTCAAGCGAGCCTTCGGGGCCGGTTGTCGGGCCGGAGATGAGTTGGACGGTGACGCCGGGTTTCTCGCGCAGGCCGAGGACGGTGGCGATGGTGTTTTCCTGCGCGCCTCCGACGACGAGCCGCGTGATGATGTGGGTGACGCGCATGGCGTCACTTGGGTTTATCCGACTTCTCCGCTGACTTCTCCGGCTTCACACCTTTAAGTTCTTGGATGCGTTCGCCGACGTATTTGGATTCAGCGGTCTTGGGCGGCGCGTTAGTGAGGTAGGCTTCGTAATTGCGGATGGCGGTGTTGGTGTCTTTGCGGCGATAGGCGATCTCGCCGAGGCCGTAGCTGACTTGCGGGGCTTTGGGCACTTGGCGCTGTACGAATTCGTAGTCCTTCTGGGCTTCATCGAGTTTGTCTGAGCGGAAGTTGGCGATGGCGCGGTAAAGCATGGAGCGGACGTGAGTTTCGGAAGTGGTGTTGGTCTCGATGGTGAGAACTTGGGTGAACGCTTTGATGGCTTCATCAAATCCTGCGACCTCGACGAGGAAGCATCCTTTGTTGATCAGGCAGGAAGGTTCATCCGGCGCGAGTTTCAGCATTCGCTCCGTGATGGCGAGCGCGTTGGTGTAGCGTCCGTTGTCTGCATAGGTTTTGCAGACGGCGCCGAGGATGGTGAAGTTGTTGGCAAAATTGACGAGGTTGGTCTCAAGGATTTGCGTGGCGGTGGCGGGATCGTTCTTGGCGAAGTAGGCGGTGGCTTCGAGCGTGAACAGATCGGTTAGATTGGTACTCATGCCGGGTGTTCGGGAGGCGATTTCGCGGATTTCGCGGATTAATTCCAGCGTGCGATCGGGGAACTTGCGGTTGAGATTGATCTGTCCGAGCCAGAGGCGGCTGCCGATGTCGTTGGTGGATTGGACTCGGACGCGATCAAACGCCTGTGCCGCTTGACGGATCAAGCCGCCTTGCAGGAAGACGTAGCCCTGGGCGTAGGTGAGGCTGGGATCATCGTAGGGGCCGTTGAGCGTGAGTACGGCGTCCCACGAGCGGTATTTGCCGAAGCGGTCTTCGATGGATTTTGTGATCTGGACATCAGCGGTCTCGCCTGCCCGGAATTTTTTGTTGAACTCCAGGTTGTCTGCGGCCACGACGTTTTCGCGGTTCAACTCAAATGCGAGTTCAAAATGTTTGACCGGCTTCTCGTAATTGCCGGACTTCTGGAGTTCCACCGCCCAGTGTACCAAGCTGCGCGAATAAAACCCTGCGATGGCGACGGCGTCCACGTTCAATTCCGGTTTGAGGCCGAGCTTGCGATAAATGTTCTCCGGGAACGGATATTTGCTGGTTTCTTCAGGAAGCGATGCGAAGGGGACGAGTTTTTTTAGCAACCCTTCGGAAGTGGCTGACCAGAATTTTTCATTCAGCGCGATGGTTTCTGCGGATTGCGGTGGGGCGACGAGATCGCCGTCGGGTTGAAGGATGAGGCGTTGCGCGAGTCCTGCGGGTTGGGTGATGAAGGATTCAAAGTAGTAGCCAAAACTCGGATGCAGATAGGTGATCGCGTTGGTCTTCGCGAGGGACTTCATCATCTCCACGAGTTCGAGGTCTTGGACGCTGGCCTTTTTGTCGGCGTCGGGAGCTTTGGGGTTGAGCCAGTTCGAGTCATGGCGTTTGAGGTAATCGTGATAGGGCGGTGCGGGCAACCATTGCGAGCAGAGGAAGGTGTAGTCCTTGGAGCGACCTTGTTGCGCGAGAAAATCCTGGAGCGTCCAGAGCCGGCGCGGATCGTCGCTGACGATGATGCCGTTTTTGGGCAAACCTTCTGCGAGGTCGGCGGCGAATTGTTTTTGAATCTGTCCGTTCGTGAGGCGGATTTGGGGAAGGTTGCGGTGGACAAGTATGGCACTGACGCTGATGAGCAGTGCTGCGATGAAGATCAGCGTGGCGTGTTGGAAGAAGCGTTCGAGCGCGCTGGCTTTGGCCGTGCGCGAATCCATGGCGCGCGACACCAGCAGCAGATAGCCGCTGTAATAACCGATGCACAATGCACCGAGATAGTAGAGCGGGAGAAATGCGAACATGCCAAATCCGACCTTGCGCGGGCTGAATGCGGGTTCAAGCATCATCCACGAGCAGGCCAGCAACACGACAACGTGTGAGAGATGGAACGCAGCGGTGGTGAGGATGACGCCGACGCGGCTGGGATCGCCAAATTGGGACGACCATCGGATTGAGAGCACGAACACCGGGAGGATGCTCGTCAGTGAGAGGAGCAGGATGGTGGTGCGTGGGAACAGGAACAGGAAAAACTTTTGCGATTGGATATTGGATTTCAACATCTCCCAAAATGTGAATGTGACGTTTTCATGCGCTGATGCGATGGCGGGCAGCAGAAGGTAGAACGAGAGACCGGCAACTCCGCAGAGAGCCATGCGCGTGAGAAATTTCAGGTTGAAGAAAGCGATCTTGCGCGTCCATACCAGCGCGATGACGAACAACGGAAAGAATCCGATCATCGCAAGATTGTTCGTCATGCCTGCGCCAAAGACGAAGGCGGCGCGATACAGGCGGCCTTCTTTTTCGTCGAGCCGGAATTCCAGCAGGCTTCGCAAGACGTAGGAAAACAGAAGCAGATCGAACATTTCCGTTGTGCCGTTCGTGCCATGTTCCCAGAAGGTAAGTTGCAAGCCGCAGACAACCACGGCGAACAACGGCGGCAACCACGCCATCGGGATGCTCAGGAGGAAGTGATCGTTCGCCTGGCGTTCACGCTGATCGCGTGTGCGGTCGTGCGGGAGGATGGCGACGGAGCGCGCGAGTTGAACCAGCGAGAGTGTGGCGCACAATGCGGAAAAAACATTCAGTGCCAGCGGGATCATCTTTTCCGGCATCAATCGGATGGGATAAGTGACGACGTAAAAGACTGGGGCGACGATTTCAGGAAACCAAAACCAATCCGCCACGCGAACTCCTGCCGGGGCTGTGGGCAGGCGAGCGTAGGACAACAACGTCATCCAGTCCGGGAGGAACGAGAGGGAGTGATTGAGTGTTCCCATCAGTAGAACGAGCGCGGCGATGCCGAGCAGCCACGGCAGCCAAGTCTGTGTGAAGGAACCTTTATTTATCTTCTCTTTTCCGTTTCTCATGGATGAATCAGTTGAATTGATGCGTTCGCGGTTGGCAAGTTTCGTTTAACGTGCGGCCCGCAGATCAGCGACGCACTCGACGTGCTGCGTTTGCGGAAACATGTCCAGCGGCGTCACCATAGCCAATGTAAAGACACCGTCGGCGCACAAGATGTTCAAGTCCCGCGCCATCGTCGCCGGATGGCATGACACGTAGATGATCTGCGCGGGGCGTTGCTCGCGCAGAAGTTGGAGCGTCTGCGGCAGACAACCTTTGCGTGGCGGATCAATCAGCACGCTCGTGGCGGCTGCGGAGAATTTGTGAACGAGATCAGGCAGCGCGTCTTCCACGTTGGCGGAAATAAATTCGCCGTTGGTCGCGTTTTTCGTCGCGGCATTCTTGCGCGCGGCGGTGATGGCCAAACGGTCACATTCAACCCCCACGAAGGATTCAACCGCGCCCGCCAGCGCGATGCCGAAGAAGCCGACGCCGCAATACAAGTCCACGAGATGTTTCGTTCCAGCCGCAGTCAACGCCGAGCGAACGGTTTCCACAAGCCCCGGCAGCAGGAAGAAATTATTCTGGAAGAACGAATCGCGCGGCACTTCCCAATCTTCCGGGGGGATGCGAAGGACGACTTTGATGCCGCCTTTGGGTGGAGGATTGTTTCGGACATGAGCGATCTGCTGGTTCAATGCAGGCTCGGCGATCTTGCACTCGAAGATGTCTTCCACGAGTCCGCAGTCCGCGCGCACGAAGCCTATGTTCAACCGTTGTTCCGGTTTATTCCATTGGCTGCGAATCATGATTCGGTTGCGATAGCCGTACGGTTGAGGGCAGGGGACGACTGGCGCAACGATGTCTTCCGCGATGCCTCCGATGCGTTGAAAAATATCCGCGATCTGTTTGCGCTTCATCGCGAGTTGGGCGGGATAGGCGATGTGTTGATACTGGCAACCGCCGCATGCTCCGAAGTGCTGGCACGCGGGAGTGGCGCGATCAGCGGACGGCGTGATGACGCGGAGAAGTTTCGCGCGACCGAACGCTTTCTTCACTTCGACGACCTCGACTTCGACGGTTTCGCCGGGGATCACGAACGGGATAAACAGCACGAAGTCATTCACGCGTGCCACGCCTTCGCCGCCGAATGCGAGGTCGTTGATGGTCACCATGAGCGTTTGTCCGACCGTCACCGCGCTCGGCTGTTGTTCAATCGTCATTCGCGACAGACTATTGAGAACAGCACGTCAACGAAACGACAAAGATGTTTCTCGTCGGTCTTGCCATCTGTTCAGAGGAACATTCCGCAATAAACATTTCATATCTTCGTATCCAGATGCGTTGATTTTTAATTTGGCAACCCGTGGCGGCTGGGCTAGTTTCCGCGCGTGAACAAGGCTGATTCTTACGCTCCGCACGCGCAACTGCTGCTCGAAGCTCTCCGTGAACGCATCGTCATCATTGACGGCGCGATGGGCACGACCATCCGAACCTATGGGCTGGGCGAGGCGGAGATTCGCGGCGAGCGATTCAAGGATTCCAAGAAAGACCTCAAGAACAACGGCGACCTCTACTCGCTGACTCAGGCCGCGACGATCTGCGACATTCATCGGCGTTTCCTCGAAGCGGGCGCAGACATCGTCGAGACAAATACTTTTTCTGCGACAAGTATTGGGCAGAGCGAATTTTTCGTGGACGATCCGCGAGAACATGGCGGACGCAAAGACCCGGCATTTTATCAGGGAGTTATTGAGAACAAATTCCTCAACGACCTTGCGTGGGAGATCAATGAACAATCCGCGAAGCAATGCCGCGAGTGGTGTGATCGCATCGCGAACAAAACCGGGCGTCCGCGCTTCGTCGCTGGTGCGGTTGGGCCGCTGACGGTTTCGCTTTCCAATTCACCGGATGCGGATGACGCGGGCTTTCGCGTCTGCACGTTTGATCAGGTGAAGACGGCTTACACGCATCAGATTCGCGGACTGATCGCAGGCGGCTCGGATATTTTACTCGTTGAAACGATCTTCGATTCGCTCAACGCCAAGGCCGCGCTCGTGGCGATTCAGGAAGTGTTCGAGCAGGACGGCAAGATTCTGCCAATCATGATTTCCGCCGCCGTCGGTCGCGGCGGTGAGACGATGATCTCTGCGCAGACCATCGAGGCGTATTGGAACGCAATGAAGCACGTGAAGCCAATCGCCATCGGGCTGAACTGCTCGCTCGGCCCGGATTTGATGAGGCCGTTCCTCGCGGAACTCGCGGAGAAGTCGAACACGGCCATCTCGTGTTACCCGAACGCGGGTTTGCCGAATCCACTGTCGCCGACGGGCTTTGATTTGACGCCGGAGGACATGGGCAATTTCCTCGGCGAGTTTGCACAGAGCAATTTGATCAACATCGCCGGTGGTTGCTGCGGCAACACGCCTGAACACATCGCTGCGATTGCGAAGGCTTTGGAAAACAAACCGCCGCGCGAAACGAAAACTGAAACGAAGTTTTCAACCGGCTCGGCGATTCCATTGCGCCTCTCCGGTTCGCAACCGTTCACGCAGCAGATCGGATCGTTCATCATGATCGGCGAGCGCACGAACGTGGCGGGTTCGCCGAAGTTCGCGAAGCTCATCAAGGAAAACAAATACGAGGAAGCGGTGGCCGTCGCGCGGCAGCAGGTCGAGAACGGCGCGAACATCATAGACATCTGCATGGACGAAGGGATGATTGATGGCGTCGCCGCGATGTCGCGCTTCCTGCATCTGCTCGGCAGCGAACCGGAAGTCGCCAAAGTTCCGTTCATGGTGGACTCGTCGAAGTGGGAAGTCATCGAGGCCGGACTGAAATGCGTTCAGGGTAAAGGCATCGTGAATTCCATTTCGATGAAGGAAGGCGAAGCGAAGTTCCGTGAACACGCGGGCAAAGTTCTAAAGTATGGCGCGGCGGTTGTCGTGATGGCCTTCGACGAGCAAGGTCAAGCCGCGACGCTTGCGGACAAGATTCGCATTTGCGAACGCGCCTATCGCATTCTCGTGGACGAAGTGGGCTTTCCGCCGGAGGACATCATTTTCGATCCGAACATTCTCACCGTCGGCACGGGTATCGAGGAGCACAATAACTACGCGGTGGACTTCATCGAAGCCACGCGCTGGATCAAGGCGAACCTTCCACACGCGAAAGTCAGCGGCGGCGTGTCGAACGTCTCGTTTGGTTTTCGCGGGAACAATCCTGTGCGCGAGGCGATGCACAGCGCGTTTCTTTATCACGCCATCAAGGCCGGCATGGACATGGGCATCGTCAACGCCGGCATGTTGGAAGTGTATGAGGAGATCGAACCGGAGTTGAAGGAGCTGGTCGAAGACGTGTTATTGAATCGCCGCCCCGACGCCACCGAACGGCTCGTCGTGCATGGCGAGAAACTCAAAGCCGTCAGCGCAGGCACAACCGCCAGCGACAAAAAGGTCGAAGAAGAATGGCGCAAAGGCACGATTGAAGAACGCCTATCGCACTCGTTGGTGAAGGGCATTGACGCTTACATTGATGCCGACACCGCCGAAGCACTCGCGAAGTATGGCAAACCTCTCACCGTGATCGAAGGCCCTTTGATGACCGGCATGAGCGTAGTCGGCGATTTGTTTGGCGCAGGCAAAATGTTTTTGCCGCAGGTGGTGAAGTCGGCGCGCGTGATGAAAAAATCCGTCGCGTATCTCACGCCGTTCATGGAAGCCGAGAAGGCCGCGATGGCCGCACGCGGGGAAGTCGTGAAGGCGCAGGGGAAAATCGTCCTCGCCACCGTCAAGGGCGACGTGCATGACATCGGCAAGAACATCGTCGGCGTGGTGCTGGCCTGCAATAACTACGAGGTCATTGACATGGGTGTGATGGTGCAGTGCGAAAAGATTTTGGAGCGCGCCAAGCAGGAGAATGCCGACATCATTGGTCTGAGCGGGCTCATCACACCGTCGTTGGACGAGATGGTTCATGTCGCGCGCGAGATGGAGCGCACGGGTTTCAAAGTCCCGCTGCTCATCGGCGGCGCGACCACGAGCCGCGCACACACCGCCGTGAAAGTTGCCCAGCATTACAGCGAGCCGGTCGTCCATGTCCTCGACGCCAGCCGCGCCGTGCCGGTGATGACGAGCCTGTTGAGCAAGGACGGCAAAGCGCCGTTTGTGAAACAGCTTCGCGAAGATTACGAAAAACTTCGTGCGCAACACGCTGGCTCGGTGACAAAACTCTTGTCGCTCGAAGCTGCCCGCGCGAACGCACCGAGGCTGAAGTTTGACGATTTGCCGAAGCCGGAGTTTGTCGGAACGAGTGTTCTCACTTCCGGAAAATCGCCAATCGGCAATCGGCAATCGCCAATTTCTCTGGCTGACCTCGTGCCTTTCATTGATTGGACGCCGTTCTTCCACACCTGGGAGTTGCGCGGGGTTTACCCGAAGATACTCCAGCACGAGAAGCACGGCGAAGAAGCCACCAAGCTGTTTGCCGACGCGCAAAAGCTGCTTGGCGAATTCGTGGCTAACAAATCGCTGGAACTCCGCGCGGTCTATGGCTTGTTCCCGGCGAACCGCGTCGGTGACGATGTTGAGGTTTACACCCACGGTTCGCGCCAGCATCGGAGGACGAAACTTCATTTCTTACGCCAGCAGATCGAGA
>JAYUAV010000183.1:0-3898 GCA_043741175.1 Verrucomicrobiota bacterium | reverse complement strand
CTGCGGCATCTTTTGCCAAGTGGTCCACTTCAATGGGCAAGAAGCTCAACGAACGCTGGACCATTAGTGGCATTTTTTGGACGAACGGAAGGCTGATCGTTGCCACTAGCAGTCCAACAAACAGAAGGATTGGAGCCAGATTGGTGCGGTGCAGTCTCTCAAAGATGAAAAGGCAGAAAAAAACCATGATAAACAAGATCGGGACGGAGCGGTATCCGCCAGCCAATGCCACCCCAGCTAGCCCCAGAAAACAGAGAATCCGCCAAGGTTGATTGATCCCTATTCCTCCTTTGAATTGAACTGGCAAAAAACGCCATCGTTCGCCGATGGAGAAAAGTCCCTTCATGCCGTGACGGGCGAGGATGAAACAAAGCACTCCTACGGACCCCATCGTCACCCCGCCCAATCGCATGTTCTCTGTCGAGACTCCACCGGAAAGTGCTGCGATATTGTCAACCGGGAACAGGGCAAACAAGAAATGCAGACCGCCCGGCATCCAGGGTCCCAAACTTCCGATCACCAGACTGAGCGTGCCGAGGAAATACAGGGCGATGTAAAGTAGGGATCGCTCTGTTGGAATTCGATAGGCAGTGATGGCAAAATAGCCAGCGATGGCACAGAACAACTGAACGTAACGCTTGCCTCCAACGGATGCCCCGCCAAAAGACGCGATACCAATGCCCCCGGTAAGTTTGGCCGTCACGATTATCACAAAGGCCAGGAACACCAGCGACCAAGTGATAGATGGAACGCTTGCAAACACGATATCGCGTTTCAAAATTTGCTGAAGGATGGTCAGCAGAAGACTGATTGCCGTCATCGCCATCCACAAATAAGGTGAGCCTTGGACGAAGAATAACACCATGCTCATATTCCAACTAACGACTAGGAGGAGATGATGCCATTTCAAAAGAATCGGGATCAACGGTAGCGCAGCCACCGTGACCACCACTGCGAAGCTCATGCGATCCATGGGGTTCGCCACCACGTAGCCAAGATAAATGGCTAATGGCAGACAAAGCCCGTAGATAATCAACGAGCGGATGATGGTTAATGCATTCGTCATTCGTCAGTTCTTCTCTTGCCGTCTCCCCCGGAATAAGTCGCAACAAACCTTCATTTCCAGCTTGAGACAGTCATTCGACACTCGAATGGATTATATGCTCAAAGCACAATATTCCAACTCACAACATGCCGAAGATGGAAAAACTTCACCACATTACATGCCATCACCCATCAAGGCTCAAAGACCATGGTTTATGACCCTCTCGTGTGTCGCCACGGTACACACTGTATCGAAAACTCCTTTATCACGGTGAGATTAAAAGTGGGTGACGCCAAGGAGCGACGCCTTCCGGTAGCAAATTTGGAACGCGACACGCACTGTCGCCTGAAGAAGGAGATTGACTGGCAAGCACTCGCGCTGGGTTTCCCACTGCAATGTGACCAAGCATGATGTGCGAAACCACAGCCTCATCTCAATCCATGTGCATTACTGGCTCTAGTACTACTAAGATATCTCCCTGTCTTGATGTTCACCGCCGCCACCAGCTCGTTTTGCTTTTTGGCTTGGGTGAATCGGGCTGGTTGTACTGCTGGATGAGCAACTGGCTGCGGGAGGATTCCAGCACCATCTTGAATTCATCGTAGCTCAGGAAGCGGTCGCCGGGATTTTTCGAAAGAACTTTCACGAGCGCATCGCTTGTGGGTTGCGATACTTCTGGCAACACAAGATTCGGGGGTACCAAGGGAATGTTGACGTGAGCGGCGACCAATTCCTCCACGGTAGGCGCATCGAATGGCGGATGTCCCGTGAGCGCCTGATACAACGTGCAGCCGAGGCTGTACATGTCCGACAGGAAGGTTTCCTTCTCGCGTTTGATCTTTTCCGGCGCGACGTAGTAAGGAGTGCCATCCGTTACGGAACCCGTTTCCTGCTCGGCATCCACGCTGCGCGCGAGGCCGAAGTCCACCAGCTTCGGCTCATTGTCGCTATCGAAAAGTATGTTTCCAGGTTTGATGTCGCGATGCAGGAGATTGTGTTTGAGCGCGAGATCAAGTGCGGAGGCGATCTTGATTCCGATGTCGAGAACGTGAAGTTCGGACACGCGGGTTTGTTTCTCGATGCGCCCATCCAGGCTGCCGTGATCGGCGAGTTCCATGACGAGATACGCCTGACCTTCGTATTGATCGAAGGAGTAAATATGGATGATGTTCGTATGATTCATCCGGGCGCAGGCGCGGGCTTCGCGATAGAAACTTTCCATCTGCTCGGGGTCTTCCAGCTTCTCCTTCTTCACCAGCTTCACCGCCACCAGACGTTCGAGCACAGTGTCAAAGGCGCGATACACGATGCCGTAACCGCCGGACGCAATGATGCTGCGTAGCTCAAATTGCCGGAGCATCATCGGCATCATGATGGGGTGGCCGCATTTGCTGCACGGCACGGTGCCGAGCGGGGCAAGATCGCCCGGAATGAATACTTTGGTTTCGCACCACCCGCAGGTGACCATCCTTAACGGTTTGTCGCTCGCACTCATGGCATCAAAAGTTACCGCCACTCCCCTCCGCGACGAGTCGCCGCAAACGCAGCCTCGTTCCCGCACGGATTTCTGTACTGCTTGTAACCCTTTCACAAGGGCGCGTCAAAGTTGAAAATAATTTTGTCCGAGAAAAATCTTTCCGGCTAAAGCTTGGACTCCCACTCGCCTTTGCTAACTTCCGCTCATGGCTTTCGATTCCTACCGCGATTTCATCAACGCTCTCGACAAGGCGGGCGAACTGAAACGTTTTTCCCAACCCGTCGCCACCGAACTTGAAATCACCGAGATCGCCGACCGCGAAATGAAATCGCCAGGCGGCGGCAAAGCACTGTTGTTCGAGCAGCCCACCGTCAACGGCGTCGTGTCGCCCTTCCCCGTCGCCATCAACACGCTTGGCTCGCATAAGCGTATGGCCATGAGCATGGGTGCGAAAACGGTGGATGAAGTTGCCGCCGAACTCGGCGCGCTGATGAAAGCCAAGCCGCCGACCTCATGCGCGAAGCGATGAAGCTTCTTTCCCTCGCGCTCGATCTGCGCCACGCCAAACCAAGGACCGTGAAAAGCGGTTCGTGCAAAGACGTGATTCATTTAGTTGATAGTCCAAAGTTGATGGTTGATAGCTGGCCGAAAGCGCCCGACTGGCAGAATCCATCAACCATCAACTCTCAACCATCAACTCTGCTCACCCTCCCCATCCTCAAATGCTGGCCGCTCGACGGCGGACGCTTCATCACCCTCCCCTGCGTCGTCACCAAAGACCCCGACACCGGCGAGCGCAACGTCGGCATGTATCGCGTGCAAATCTACGACGATAAGACCACGGGTATGCACTGGCAGTTGCAGAAGGTGGCCGCGCGGCACGGACGCCGTTACTACGAGAAGGGCGAGCGGATGCCCGTCAGCATCTTCCTCGGTGGCGATCCGATGTATCCCTTCGCCGCCACCGCGCCGATGCCCGACGGTCTTGATGAGTTTCTTCTCGCCGGTTACTTGCGGAAGAAGTCCGTGGAACTGGTGAAGTGTGAGACCAACGACTTGGAAGTCCCGGCGAATTCCGACTTCGTCATCGAAGGTTACGTTGACCCGACTGAGCCGCTGCGCGACGAAGGCCCGTTCGGCGACCACACCGGTTACTACACGCTGCCCGAGCCGTATCCCGTCTTTCACGTCACTGCCATCACGCACCGCAAGGACGCCGTTTATCCCGCGACCATTGTTGGCATCCCGCCGATGGAAGACTTTTACATCGGCGGCGCGTCCGTGAAACTCTTCCTGCCCATCTTCAAGATGAACTTCCCCGAGATCGTGGACATCGCGCTGCCGGCGGAGGGCGTCTTCCACAACCTCGTCTTCGT
>JAYUAV010000182.1:0-4659 GCA_043741175.1 Verrucomicrobiota bacterium | reverse complement strand
GCGGATTGTCGCGCGGACGAAGATTGGCTGTATCACCTCGTCACCGAACTACTGAGTGGCGAATTCGCGGGCATGGGCGGACACAATCTTCTTCCGGCAGACGATTCGTTGACGGCGGCGGGGGTGATGGTTTCACCCGGTGGCCCGGCGCATGTGATGTTGACGGATCGCGAGGCGGAACACATTCCTGGTTGCAACATGGCGTTCTTCAAAAGCGCGCTTGTTGCGATCAACGGTTTCGATCCCATCTATCGCAAAGCGGGCGATGACGTGGACATCTGCTGGCGATTGCAACAAGCGGGCTACAAGATCGGGTTCAGTCCGGCGGCGTTCGTCTGGCATTATCGCCGCTCGACGGTCGGTGCTTATCTCAAACAACAACGCGGTTACGGTGAGGCTGAGGCGTTGCTCGTGCGGAAACATCCCGAATACTTCAACGCGTTCGGCGCGGGCGTCTGGCGCGGACGCATCTATACCGCGTCCAAGTTTGGATTGCTGCTCCGCGCGCCGATCATTTATCGCGGCGTGTTTGGCAGCGCGCCGTTCCAAACACTCTACGCGTCCGAGCCGGCAATGACGCTGATGCTGCTGACCACGTTGGAATATCACCTCTTCATCACACTGCCGCTTTGGGTTCTGTCGGTCACGTTTCATGCGCTGTTGCCTGTGGCCATCGCGAGCCTGCTGGTTTCAATCACCGTGTGTGCGGTGGCAGGAGCACAGGCGTCATTGCTCAAATCCAAAACGCGCTGGTGGTCGCGTCCGCTCGTGGCATTGCTCTATTTCCTGCAACCCATCGTGCGCGGTTGGGAACGTCACCAAAGCCGCCTCGCCTTGCGCCTCGCGCCCGATGCCGCTCGCGAAACACTCGACTCTGTCACGATGCGCGATGGAACAGACTCACTCGACGAAGCGCGTTACTGGTCAGAGAAACGCATTGAGCGTGTGGAGTTCGTCGCAACCCTCCTTCGCGAACTCAACAAGCGCGGCTGGCCGAATCGCTCCGACATCGGCTGGAGTGAGTTCGACGTGGAAATTTACGGCAACCGCTGGAGCAATGTGCAATTGATCACCGCCGCCGAAGATCATCCGCGCGGACGACAACTGATCCGTTGCCGTCTGCGTGCAACGTGGTCGTTGCAGGCCAAAGTTGTGTTCTGGTCGCTGCTCGGACTCGAAGCCATCGTGGTCGGCTCATTCGGCGGCTGGCTCAAATGGATCGCCATGGTGCTACTCACGCTGCCGCTGTTCGCGTATTTCCTGCGCCACCAGAAACGCAAACTGCAAAGCATGTTGGTGGTGTTCTTGGATGACCTTGCGAAAGGATTGAACCTCATCAAAGTGTCAGCGGATCAAACCATCTCATCGCCCACAACTCCGCCGAAGCCTGCGCCGATGCGTGTGGAGTTGGTGAAGCCTGTGATTCTGGAAAATGTAGTTCAACCACGGCTGGACACGGATAAGAAGGGCATTTGATAGGGCACAGCTCGTTCACCCAGCGGGTGAATCTCATTTCCGGTTTGGAATCCGTGCTTATCCGTGTCCATCCGTGGTTTAATTGGCTACGCCTTGATTCCAACTGCGGAGGTTAGATTGGATGAGACGATGACCGGCTCAAGTCTCTCTCGGCCTGCGGACAACAATCTCCACCGGCTGCCGGTTCTTGGCGATGTTGTTCGCAGGCAAAATTCCGCGCCAGTTCACGCCAGGATAAATCACCGCACCGCGTCCGATGATGCTGCCGGGATTTAGCACACTGTTGCAGCCGATCTCAGCGTGATCTCCCACGAGCGCGCCGAACTTCCGCAAACCTGTGTCAAACGGCACGCCGTCTTTTTCCACAGTCACATTGCCTGGCAGAGATTTGAGGTTGGATGCGATGACGCCCGCGCCAACGTGGGCTTTGTAGCCAAGGATGGTATCGCCGAGGTAATTGAAATGCGGCACCTGGCAACCGTTGAAGAGCAGCACATTCTTCAGTTCGCAGGAATTGCCCACCACGCAGTCGTGTCCCACGATGACGTGTTCTCGGATGTAAGCGTTGTGGCGTATCTGGCAATTCCTGCCGATGATGGCAGGGCCTTTGATCATCGCGCCGTCTTCCACCACCGTGCCTTCGCCAATGAAAACCAAGTCGCCGATGAACGCGCGACCTTCGCACTTGTTCTTCAACTCCGGCTTGGTGTTCGCCTCGACGTAGGTTTTGATTTTCTTCAAGGCTTCCCAAGCGTAGGTGCAACCGTCGAAGAGTGCGGCGTGATCGGTCTGGCTTAAATCAAACAGGTCGGCAGGTTTGAACATAAGCGAAAGCTATTTTGAAACGCTATAAATTCCAAGCAGCAAGCTTCAGCGACGATATTCACGCCAACAGAAGCCACAGCCATGTGACCGCTCACAGGTTGCGCGATGGTTCAGTAACGAACCGTCTGCCATTTCTTTGCTTTCGCACTAATGAGAATCGCATCGCAAATCGCTAGTTCATCGTGGCCGTCTTGGAAGGTGCTGAAGTTGGCTTTCTCTTTCCCGGCGATGTGGGAATACACGCGGATGAGGAAGTTCTTCAATCCGTCAGGGTAGGCTTCGGGGTGACCACCGGGATAATGCGCGTACGGACGCGCCTCAGGACTGAGCAGCGAAGGGTCTTTCATGAGCAATTCATTCGGACGCTCGCGATGGCCGATCCACATTTCGTTGGGGCGTTCCTGATCCCAGACGACGGAACTTTTTGAGCCAGCCAGTTCAAAGAATAAACGGTTTTTGCGCCCGGCAAAAACCTGCGAGACGGAGAACGATCCACGCGCGCCGTTATCAAATTCAAACAACACGCTCGCGAAATCTTCCGTATTGATGGGCATCGCTTCGTAATCCGAGGGTTGCAGCATCTTGCCTGAGTAGGTTTCCACCTGCTTCTTGGGCTTCATGCGGTTTTTGTGAATAGTTGAGAAATCCGCGCATACTTTTTTGATCTTCAGTCCGGTGATGAACTGGATGCAATCGCACCAGTGCGAGCCGATGTCCGCGACGGCGCGTGACTTGCCACTGAATTGCGGAACGAGCCGCCAGTTCCAATCGGTGGCGAGATACAACCAGTCTTGCGTGTAAGAGCCTGTGGCGTGGAAGACATCGCCGAGCTTTCCCGATGCGACCATTGAGCGGGCTTCCTGCACGAGCGGGTAGTAGCGATAATTGAAATCAATCGCGTTCACTACGCCGGATTTTTTCGCCAGCTTGACCAACTCGGCGGATTCCTTAGTGGTCATGGCGAGTGGCTTTTCTGAAATGACGTGCTTGCCAGCCGCCATGATCTTCTTGCTGATCTCGAAGTGGACGTGGTTGGGCGTGCAGTTGTGAATGACCTCAACTTCCTTGTCTTTCAACAACGCTTCCACGCTGCCGTAAGATTTTGGGATGTTCAGGGCTGCGGCTTTGTTCCGCGCCAGTTCGTCATTCGCCTCGCATAGAGCGATCATTTCCACGAAGCCAACGCGTCGCGCTGCTTCAACGTGAGCCGGGCCAATGAACCCGGTGCCGATAATTCCTGCCTTGATTGTTTTCATAAAATTTCTCTTTGCCTCTGTGATAACCCGTTAAATCGCCCCAAGCTCAGCGCATGGTTTGGCGGAAAAATCATGGTAATCTCACATCGCAAAATCTCCATAACTTGATGTCGCCTTTGGCAACCAATTGTCCGCTGCTCACTAAAGCCTCAATGCGACGGTCGAACAAATCATACCCAACTTGTCCTTCTGGAAAAGTTGCACCAAGTGCTTCCTCTACTCTACCAAATACCATCGCAACTTTCCGCCAATGACCGTTGGTGGTCGCAAGATATGCAACCACAGCATCGTCAACTTGTGAGTCGGTCGCCATGCCCACCTAACTCTTGGGTTACTTGTTCACGACTTTGACCCACTTGCCGGATTTGGCGGAGGCTTCCACAGCTTCGAGGACGCGCTGGTTTTTCACGCCATCGTCGAATGTGGGTTGCGTTGACTTGCCATCCACACAGGCGTTCACAAAATCCGCAATGGTGTGGATGAACGTGTGTTCAAAGCCGATGATGTGTCCGGCGGGCCACCAGTTGCCAAAGAAGGGCTGCACACCGCCGCCTTGAGTGACGAGGATGTCGCGAAATCCTTGGCGATCTTTCGGGTCGTCGTTGTTGAAAAACTTGAGGCGGTTCATGTCTTCGAAATCAAAATACAACGAACCCTTGCTGCCGTTGATCTCAAATGTGATGTGATTTTTTCGACCGAGTGCAAAGCGCGTGGCTTCAAGATTTGCTAGTGCGCCATTTTCAAATCGCCCCATCAACATTGCGGCGTCGTCCACGGTGACTTTGCCCATTTTGCGCGAGGCTTTGGCACCAAGCCCTTGGCCTTTGGCTGCTGTGTCGGGTAAAGGACGCTCTGTGATGAATGTGTGGAGCAACCCGTTGACTTGTTGGAACTCACCCACGAGATAACGGCCAAGATCAATGATGTGTGCGTTGATATCGCCATGCGCTCCGGAGCCGCTCACGCCTTTTTGAAGCCGCCATACGAGAGGAAACTCAGGGTCTGCCGGCCAGTCCTGTGCATACCGCGCGCGGAAATGATAAATTTTCCCAATCGCCCCTTCGGTGATCATCTTTTTTGCCAACGCAATCGCAGGGATGCG
>JAYUAV010000181.1:0-2008 GCA_043741175.1 Verrucomicrobiota bacterium | reverse complement strand
ACGTTGAAGCGGCGTGAACGCCGCGCTCCATCACCCAGCGTCACGCGGTCGAGCGCGGACTTGTGCCGCAACTCGGCGTTGGCTTTGGCGATTTGGTCGGTGGTCATGGTTTAGTCAGATTCAATTTCAAGGTATTCACCCGGCTTGATCGTCGCCAAGGCGGCGCGAATCTTGGGCGCAAGTTCCAGCACAGCGGGCAAATAATTGGTTGGGAGCACCAGAATCGGCAGCTTCCGCTCCGCAAGATTCTGTTGATATTTCCATTGCCGGTCGGAAGTGATGATGGCCTCGAACTGCTGTTCTGCAGCGGCAATCAAATCTCCGTTCTCCAAAGTCCCCCAACCCATTTCTTCCGCCGTGCGGATTTCGTGGCCCGGTAAGTGTCGGCGCAACGGTCGAGGCACGCACTTGTCGAAAACGATTTTCATGCGGCGACCGGAATTTTGGCGGTTTCCATTACCTTTGTCTTCGCGTATTCCAAGACCGCAACAGCTTGCTCCCGTGCAAGGCCGAACGCATCAAGGTATTCATCCAGGCTCACGCCGCCTTCAAGATTTTCAAACAGGCTGGCGACCGGCAGGCGCGTCTTAAAAAAACAGGGTGCGCCGCTCATTCGACCAGGGTTGATCCAGATCAGTGGGTTCTTCTCGTCGGGCAGCAAGGTGTCTTTGCTCATGTCCTTACTTTAACAGGGTTTAATTCAGTTTGCAGCAGCCAGTTCTTTGAGAAACACCCGATCACACCAATCGCCGAAGCGCTCGTTGGCGTTGCGCTCCTTCGCGAAACGCGCGAGCACGGGGCGCAGTTCGGTTTCCATGTCGGAGTCTTTGACCACGTCTTTCCAAATACGGTTTAAGCGCGTGCCGGAGGCGTTGCCGCCGAGCCAGACTTGATAGCGTCCCGGCGCTTTGCCGACGAACGCGATCTCCGCGATGTAGGGTCGCGCGCAGCCGTTCGGGCAGCCGGTGGAGCGGATGATGATCTCCTCGCCACCGAGGCCGAGGTCACCGGCGATTTTCTCGATGCGATCAATCAAGCCGGGCAGATAGCGTTCGGATTCCGCGAGGCCAAGGCCGCATGTCGGCAACGACGGGCAAGCCATCGAAGCGGCGTGCAAGACGCTTGTTTGATTTTCCGTCTTCACAGCGGCGGCGTTGAGCAGCGCGGTGATGGCGGTTTTGTCGGCGTCACTCACGTTGGCGAGGATGACGTTTTGGTTTGCGGACAAACGGAATTCGATGTTTGGAAACTTTTCCGCAACCTCGCGTAACGCGGTTTTCTGCGAGTCCTTCACGCGACCCATGCTGACGAACAGGCCGAGAAACCATGAGCCATCCACGGCTTTGCGCCAACCGAGCAAGTCCTGCATCGTGGTGAACTGATACGCCTTCGCGGGTGCGAGCGTGATGCCGGCGCGTTGGTTCACTTCATCTTGCATGAACTTCACGCCCTTCTCAGCCACGACGTATTTGAGACGCGCGTGTTTGCGATCGGTGCGGTCGCCGAAATCGCGATGAATCGTCAGCACAGCTTTCGCCACATCCACGAGTTTGTCCGGCGTGAAAAATCCGATGACGTCCGCGAGGCGCGGATAAGTCTGTTCATTGCCGTGGCTGCGACCGAGGCCGCCGCCAACCGCGAGGTTGTAGCCGATGAGTTTGTCGTTCTCGATGATGGCGATAAAGCCGAGGCAGTTCGTGAACAAATCCAAATCGTTCGTCGGCGGAATGGCAAAGGCAATCTTGAATTTGCGCGGCAGATAAGTCTTGCCGTAAAGCGGGTCAACGAAGTTTTTGTTCTCCGCCGCATCGTTCTCCAATTGCACGCCGTCAATCCAGATGGAGTGATACGCCTTGGTCTGCGGCGCGAGCGCCATCGCGACCTTGTGGCAGTCTGCGAAAACTTGTTCGCGCGCTTTTGTATATGCGGGAGTGATCGGCGCGAGGACGTTGCGGTTCACATCGCCGCACGCGGCGAGCGTGGAGAGCAACGACTCGTTGATCTTCGC
>JAYUAV010000180.1:0-2279 GCA_043741175.1 Verrucomicrobiota bacterium | reverse complement strand
GATTAAGATTAAGATTAAGATTACGAGTAAGAGTAAGATGGGGAAGCCGGGTTCTTAATCATAATCTTACTCTTCATCTTAATCCCTTTCGCGTCTTCATCCCGCTGCCAGTTTCAGAAACGGAATCACGCGCTTCTCCAACTCCGTTTGGCTCAATCCCAGAATCGTGTCGAGCGGCAGCGCATCAGCGACGTCGAATTTGCCGGAGGCGCAGCGGCGCAGCGTGGCGAGGTGCGCGCCGCAGCCGAGCTTCTGGCCCATTTCGTGGGCAACACTGCGGACGTAGGTGCCCTTGGTGCAGGCGAGGCGGAAGGTGCCTTGCGGCTCGATGTATTGCGTGAAGCGGAAATTGTAGATGTGGATGAGGCGCGCCTCGCGTTCCACTTCGATGCCTTTGCGCGCGAGTTTGTAGAGCGGCACGCCGCCTTTCTTGATGGCGGAAACCATCGGCGGCATTTGCATGATGTCACCGATGAAGGGGATGGCGGCTTCGTTTAATTGCTCCAGCGTGATCGGCGGCACCGGCAAGGTCGCAGTGATCTCACCGTCGCAATCGTAGCTGTCGGTCGCCTCGCCGAACTTCATCGTGCCTTCATAAACTTTGTCGTCGGACATCAGCCGCTCGGAGAGCTTGGTGCCGCGACCGAGGACGATGATGAGCAGGCCCGTGGCGTTCGGGTCGAGCGTGCCGCAATGGCCGACTTTTTTGATGCGGAACTGCCGGCGGATTTCGTCCACGACATCGTGGGACGTGGGGCCGGCGGGTTTGTCTATGAGGAGCGCGCCGTCGAGGGAGGTGAATTCGTGCATGAGTAAATTTAGTTTGCGGAAATGATGCCCAGCTTCGTGGCCTCGTCGCTGATCTTTGCGCCGATTTTCTTTTTCAAAGTTTCAATTTGCTTGAACCGTCCGCCTTCCAGTCCGGCTGCAACGAGGCATTTCTTCACCTGCCACCAACCGGCATCCCAGTGCTCCACCTTAAACTTTGATGTGGGCAGGTCTTTGAAAGACTTGAAGAACGCCTGATAGATTTCGCGGCCTGTCACCATGAGTTCCTCGCAGTCGGCGTCCAGCTTTTGTCCGGCGAGCCACTTGGCCATGAAGCGATCTGACGTGTCGGCTTTGAGCGAAGCTGTGATGTCGGAATCAGAGACCGCCCACTTCTTCACGACCGCCACCTCAAATGGGAACAAGTGGTTCATGATCTGAAACACTTTGCCCTTGTAGTCCACGTTGCGGAGCGAGGCCGTCTGGTTCGAGTCTGCAAACAAACTCCAGACGACGCAACGGCGCACGAAGCTGATGCCGGGCTTGTCGTCTGGTTGGAGGAACTGGTCGCGGTCATTGATCCAGGTCTTGCGGGTGTTCTTGCGGACGGCGTGAACGATCATCGCCTTGTCGAAGTTCTCCGGCACGATGGACAACGCGCCCGCGCTGACATACGGGCCGGAAAGGAGGGCGACGTTGTTGTGATGTTGCACGTCATTTCCATTGCACATCAGCGAAGCCAGAAATCCGTCGGCAATCCGGTCGCGAACATCCGTGTTGCCACCTTTAACCGTAATGGCTCCGCCGAGCGGCGGGAAAATCTCCGTGGCGTCCGGGCGGTCAATCCACTTGCTCAGGAAGCGGTCGCGATGCTCGGCAACGAGCAGCTTGCGTCCAATCTTGCTCGTGTCGTCATCCAGCACGGTTACTTCCATCTTCTGGTCTTCGAGCTTTTTCTTCGCCTTCAAATTCCAGACGAGGAAGCCAACGGGGAACGGGTTCGCTGCCTGAGTGCCGGAGAAGTTTGCCGACGAGAACATGAAGCCATCCTCGAATCCAAACTGGAAAACTTGGTCGCGGAATTTCTGATCGTTGTTGGAGTTGACGTATTTCAGCGTGGAGAAAAGACCGAGATGCGCTTCTTTGCCTGCAAACTCCCGCCGGATGCGGAAAAGAAACTGGGCGAACAGTTCGCGCGAGACTTCGCCAAGCCCATGCTGGTGCATGAGCGGACGAATCTTCGTGTCGCTGACGCTCTTCTTGCTCTCGCCGGAGTAACCGGCTTTCTGCGACGTGGCGAACGGGGGATTGATGAAGATGATCCACTTGATGTCCGGGTTGAGGAGATCACGGACAAGGTTGTCTGGCTTCTTTCGCGCCCGGTCGAAGAGGGATTGGTCGTCGAACACGCTTTCCACATCGTCGTTGAGATAGTCGTATTGAAACACCGTTGCGCCGGGAAACACGCGCTGGCAGTGCTGCACGTCTTCTGCGGAGAGCGTCGAGAGGTA
>JAYUAV010000179.1:0-7100 GCA_043741175.1 Verrucomicrobiota bacterium | reverse complement strand
GGCATCCGACACGCCTGCGCGCACTCGCCGCGATTCGCCGAGCGTCCGCCGAGCGATTCGCTGGTGAGACATTGGCCGGAGTAAGCCACGCAGAGTGCGCCGTGGACGAAGACTTCGAGGGGAAGTTGATGGTTGAGAGTTGATGGTTGATGGTCCGAAACGGCGACCGCTGCTTGAATCTTCTCAATCTCCGCAATCGAACACTCGCGTGCGAGGACGACGAGGTTGCAACCGAGGTCGCGGGCGAAGTCCACACCTGCGGCACTGGTCACGGTCATCTGTGTCGAGGCGTGGATGGGAAAGTCCGGCGAGAGTTCGCGGATGAGCCGACAGATGCCCACGTCCTGCACGATGGCGGCGTCCACTCCGGCAGCGATGATGGCGCGCAGATATTCGGTGGCGTCGGCGAGTTCGTTCTCGAAGACGAGCGTGTTGAATGTGACGTAGCCCTTCACGCCGCGACGGTGGAGGAACTCCATCAGCTTGGGCAAATCTGCGACGGTGAAATTATGCGCCCGCATCCGGGCATTGAATTTTTCCAGGCCGAAGTAGATCGCGTCCGCGCCGTTCTCGACGGCGGCTTTGGCGCATTCCCAATCGCCGGCGGGCGAGAGAAGTTCGGGTAATTGCCGATTGCCGATTGCCGATTGCCGATTGTGGACGGCAGGCGGCGAGGTCGTTGAGATGTTCGGCGAGTGAGCCATGAGAGCAGGTTAGCTGGAAGTGCGGCGGGAAACAAAACCTGTTTGAAGAAGATTCAAACGAACTGAGAAGCACACAAACGTTTAGACACGGATTTCACAGATTATCACGGATTGAATCTGTGTTAATCCGTGCAATCCGTGTCAAAATTCGGGTGCTGTGCTGTCTGCGATTGTCAGGAATGGAAATACCCCAACTCCTTGAGCGAGGCATAATCCTTCGCCCGCGTGGCGGTGGCGCGACCAATGATGACGTGATCCAGCACATCAATCTTGAGCAGTTGCCCGGCGCGGATGAGATCGCGCGTGGCTTTGATGTCGGCGGCGCTGGGCGTGGGGTCGCCGCTGGGATGATTGTGCAGGAGAATGACGGCGACGGCGTTGGCCATGATTGCGGCGCGGAACACTTCGCGCGGATGAACGAGCAGCGTGTCCACAAGTCCGTCGGAGATTTCCTCCACGCGGATGAGTTTGTTTCGGACGTTCAACAAAAGAATCTGGAGCGACTCGACATCACGGAGGCGATTGGTTTCGCGCATGTAGTTGACGACGGTTTCCGGGTTGTCGAGCACGGGAGATTCATCGCGCCGCTCCTGTTCCATGCGTTTGGCGAGCGCGAACGCGGCGACGAGCGTGGCGGCTTTGTCCTGACCGATGCCGGCGACCTGTTTCAGTTCATCCACCTTGGCGAGGGCGAGAGCATTGAGCGAACTATCATACTTCTGGAGCAACTGCTGTCCGATCTGAACGACGTTCGCGCCCTTCAATCCGGTGCGAAGCAGAATGGCGATCAACTCGGCGTGCGTGAGAGCATCCGCGCCGCGCGCGACGAGGCGTTCGCGCGGACGTTCGTTGACGGGCTGATCTTTGAGGCGCAGCGAGTGGGACATGCGGAATGGATAACGATGGGAAGGGTGATTGTCACGCGGAGTTCTTATCGGCTAAGGAGCGCAGATGGAAAAGCGGCGGTGAACGCGCCGCAGTCCAGACGCTTCGCGAGGTTTGAGAGTCGCATGACAAACGCGAAGCGTCTGGACTGCGGTGGCTTCAGCACCGCTTTCGGACGGAAAACTCACGCTCTCTGTTTGTCGAAGTCCTGCGGGCGAGGGACCGCCCGCAGTCCGGGGCAATGATTTATCGGTTTAACGAACCCACGCGTGTTGTTACTCTCACCGCATGATTTCACGGGTCAAATCCGAGGTGCTGTTTGCTGAAGCACTCAATTACATTCCGGGCGGCGTCAATTCTCCGGTGCGCGCGTTTCGTGCGGTGGGCGGGAAACCATTCTTCGTCAGCAAGGCCAGCGGCTGTCGCGTCACGGACGTGGATGGGAATGAATACATTGATTACGTCGGCACTTGGGGGCCGGCGATCTTGGGTCATTCGCATCCGAAGATTATTTCCGCCATCAAAGCTGCTGCGGATTTCGGCACGAGTTTCGGCATCCCGAATCCCAGCGAGGTCACGATGGCGAAACTGATCTGTTCGCTCGTGCCGTCCGTGCAAAAAGTGCGGATGACAAACTCCGGCACGGAGGCATGCATGAGCGCGATCCGTCTGGCGCGCGGATTCACGAAGCGCGACAAGATCATCAAGTTCGACGGTTGTTATCATGGGCACGCAGATTCGTTGCTGGTGAGAGCGGGGAGCGGCGCATTGACGTTCGGTCATCCAGACAGCGCAGGTGTGCCGGCGGATTTCGCGAAGCACACGCTGGTGCTGCCTTACAACGAAACCGAGCCGCTCAAGGCGACGTTCGCCGCAAACAAAGATCAGATCGCGTGCATCATCGTCGAGCCGGTGGCGGGCAACGCGGGGTTGTTTGTGCCGAAACCGGGCTGGCTGGAATTTCTGCGGAAGATCACGGCGGAGAATGGCGCGTTGCTCATCTTCGACGAAGTGATGACTGGTTTCCGTCTCGCACCCGGCGGAGCGCAGCAGCGATTTGGCATCGTGCCGGATTTGACGTGCCTTGGAAAAATCATCGGCGGCGGCTTGCCGGTGGGCGCGTTTGGCGGGCGGGCGGACATCATGGATTATCTCGCGCCGCTCGGCCCGGTCTATCAGGCGGGGACGTTGAGCGGCAATCCGCTGGCGATGGCGGCGGGGATTGCGGCGCTGAAAGAACTCGGTGGCTGCACTCGTGAGAGTGCGGCTGAAATAGTGCCGCGTTCTCACGAACGCAGCCACGATGCCTATGCGCGCCTCGAACAACTCGGTGCGTTGCTCGAAACCGGGATGCGCGATGCGGCGAAGTCTGCGGGCGTGCCGCTGGTATTCAATCGTTGCGGCTCGATGTTCTGCGGTTATTTCACGAGTGAACCGGTCTGGAATCTGGCGGATGCGATGAAGGCGGATCGTGAGCGGTTCAAAAAGTTTTTCCACGGGATGCTCGACGCTGGAGTTTATCTCGCGCCTTCGCAGTTCGAAGCGGGATTCATTTCAACCGCGCATAGTGAAGCGGACATCGAGAAGACGGTGAGCGCGGCGGCGAAGGTGATGAAGCAGTTGTGACGGGAAGCAGCGGATGGAGCTTGAACCCAAACTCAAACCAACCCCTGAAGAATTGACGGTAACCGTTCAAGGCTACGGCGAAGTGCCGCGTGGGCGATGGCGCGTTCGGCTTCGCTTTTTTGTGGGAACAGAATGTCCCAGCCGCTTGCGCCAGTCCAAATCTCGGATGTGACGATGGAGGTTTCCCCGCTGTTCCCAATCTGCGCATGGCGGACGAGCAGGTTGGCAATCTGCACCGACGCGATGATCTGGCTGTGGTGACTGGCGCGTTCGGGTTCATGATGGTAACGCGCCGTCTCGATCATGATGTCGGGGAGATTATGGTTCTGGAGATAGATCGCGCCGAGTTCGGTGTGTTGGATGCCGAGGATTTCCATTTCCAACTCGAGCAACGGGCGCGGCTCAATCGCGATGCGGCGTTGTATCTCGACGAAATGATCGGGGAACGTGGCGGCCATGACGATCTTGCCCATGTCATGCACGAGTCCGGCCACGTAATCGGAATCGTCCGGCGGCGGTTGCACGCAACTGATGACTTCGCGGGTCATGATGGCGACGCCGATGCAGTGCTGCCAGAATTCGCGCCACGGAAACGGAGTGTTGCCCGCCATCTTCTGAAAATCTTCGATGACGGGCGTGACCATCGCGAGCTGGCGTATCTGGCGGATGCCGAGATAGAAGACGGCTTCTTCGATGTTGTTGACGGGCGTGCTGAGTCCGAAATAGACGGAGTTGACGAGACGAAGCAGGCGCGCGGTGAGGCTGGGATCGCGGCGGATGACTTCGGAAATCTGGTGCGTGTAACGGCGGTCGCTATTCAGCAACTCGCGCAAGGCGGAATCAATACTGCGGAGTGATGGCAACCGCGCGCAGCCTTTGACGCGTTCATCAATGAGCGCGCGGCTCACTGGCGTCAACTCGACGCGAGGTGGCGTCGCGGTCAAAACCGGGATTTCAGGCAGCGTTGCCGTAGTCATCTCTAAAGTTATCGTCAGAATTGCC
Source organism: Verrucomicrobiota bacterium (assembly GCA_043741175.1). Classification (GTDB taxonomy): domain Bacteria; phylum Verrucomicrobiota; class Verrucomicrobiia; order Limisphaerales; family JADLHS01; genus JADLHS01. The sequence continues at coordinate 2,883 of JAYUAV010000179.1, read as the reverse complement.
GCACAGGTGAAGGGCTGATGACCAATTAGTCTGGGAAACCTGACTTCTCAGATGCGATGATGATGTTTTCCACGAAATAACGGCGGGTAATTCCGCTGGCAGGCTAAATCATAGGGGCTTAAATCTTGCGCTTGCCTGCGCCGAATGTAGTCACGGTTTGACGTACAAACCGTTAATCCAAGCTGGATGAGAGCCGATAGACGACTTAGAAGAAATTGACACTGCAAACGCACTTGGTAGCCTGATAAAGCACAGTTTGTCGCGCGAAGCGGTCGAGTCGTCCCCTCGAATCTTGTGACGCGCATTTTAATAGAAAGTTTTCATGAGTGATTCAACAGTAGCAGCCGCAAACGCGGGTGGAGCGCCGAAAGTCGCCAAGATTTCCGAGGCCATCATCCGCATCGCCGGTAATTCTCAAGACGGTATCCAAGCTATCGGCGGTTTCCTTGCGCGTCTCGCGGGGCGCAGCGAGCAGGAAGTCATGACGTTCATGACGATCCCCTCTACGATCTCCGGCGGCCCGTCCATCTTCCAAGTCCGCATCGGTTCGGGCGAAGTCCTGAGTTCCGGTGACGAAGCCGATGTGTTGCTGTGTTTCTACCAACATTCCTACGAAGATCACATCAAGTCGCTCAAGAAGGGCGGCATCGTGCTGTTCGATTCTGATCACGTCGAGGCGAAGCCCGAATGGCAGAAGGATTATCATCATCTCGGCATCCCGATTTCCGGGCTGACAGTCGAAGCCATCGGCGGCACGGCTAAGGACAAGGGTAAAAACATTTATTCGCTCGGCCTCATCGCAAAAATGTTTGATCTCAACCTACCGAAGCTTGAGAAATTGATTACCGAACGTTTCACCGGCAAAGACCAGAGCATCGTCAAAAACGCGCTCGCGGCGTTCCACGCAGGTTACGGCCACCCGCTCGGCAACGTGCTGGAGACTTTCAAGTTCGTGGACAGCCAGAGCAAGGACGGTCATCAAGTGGTGATGAACGGCAATGAAGCACTGGGCTTCGGATTGATCGCGGCGGGCGTGCGCTTCGGCGCGGGTTATCCCATCACGCCGTGGTCTGACATCATGGAATTACTGCGACGTGAACTGCCCAAGTACGGCGGCTCGTTCATCCAGACGGAAGACGAAATCGCGGCTATCTCGATGGCCATCGGCGGAAGCTACGCCGGGCGTGTTTCGGTCACCGGTTCGAGCGGGCCTGGTATCTCACTCAAGACCGAAGCACTCGGTTGGGCGATCATGGCGGAAATGCCGCTGGTGGTCGTGGATGTGCAACGCGGCGGACCTTCCACCGGAATGCCGACGAGCATCGAGCAATCCGACCTGAACATCGCGTGCTTCGGCAGTCACGGTGATTCTCCCCGCGTGGTCATCGCACCGGCGGACGTAGAAGATTGTTTCTATTCCGCGATTGAAGCCGTCAACATCGCCAAGAAATACAGCGTGCCGGTCATTCTCCTCACCGACCAAGGCATCGCCACGCGCATCGAGGCGTTCACGGAACCGAACTTGGAAAAAGTTTGCCAAGACATCTCGCCGACATTCGAGCCTGTCGCTGACCACAAACCATACGATTTGTCCAAGCCCGACGGCATCACGCAACATCTTCCGCCCGGCACTTGGATTCAGAGCGGTAAATATCCCATCGTCACCGGACTCGAACACGACGAACTCGGTCACCCGACCGGCTCGCCGAAGTTGCACATGCAGATGATGGCGAAGCGGCGCAAGAAATTGCAGGCGCTCGGCAACGCGTTGCCCACGCCGAAAGTTTATGGCCCGCCCGAAGGCAACGTGCTTCTCGTCGGCTGGGGTTCAACCCAAGGCCCGATCAAGGAAGCTGTGGATCGCGCCCGTGCTGCGGGAGACAGCGTCTCTGCGGTTCATATCAAGTATATCAATCCGCTGCCGCCTGGCTTGGAGAACATCTTTGCAGGCTTCAACCACGTTCTCGTGGTTGAGATGAATGACGAAGGACTTTACGGGTTCGGTCAGCTTGGCGGATTGCTTCGCTCGCGCTATTGCGACCCGAAGATTCGCGGACTCACCAAGACCGACGGCCTCACCTTCAAGGTCAAAGAAATTCTCGAACGCGTCAAAACCAACGTCGCCGAAGGTTTGCGGAAGCACTGATGGTTTGAAACAAAAATGAATCTGCTCGATGAACATTCAGCAACGGCTCGACATTTTCTTTCAACGATTGGAAGCCGCCCCTGCTGCCGCCAACACGGAGGAAGCGATGGGGCTGGTTTGCCGGTTGATCGAGGAGGTCGAGGACGATCTGTGCTTTTTGCCACGCGAAGACCCGCCGCCGACAACTTTCTCTGGTCGGATGTATGCTCCGCAGGCCGACCATATCAAGCCAGATGCGGCTGGAGGTCTGCAAGCCAGCACCCGTCGCCACTTGATCCGGTGTGCTGCCAATGGGCGAATCACAATTATTCACAAGCGAAGGCTGACGGTCATCTTCACGAAACCGGGTAAGCCGAAATGAACACACCGTCCCAACTGGAAATATTTGTTGCCGAGATCGTGCGCGATTTCCCGTCGGCGCACGTTGGGTGGGATCCCTTTCCTTCCGGCGTGCGCGTTCTGAATGTCGAGTTGAACGGCCGCGACTTTGAATTGGATTACAACCCGGAACGAGGCACAGGCGTTTCGGAAAATTTCGATGACACGCCGCCGTTCATCGGCCACGACGAATCATTTGATTCTCTTGAACAGGCCATTCAACGGTTCAAAGAATTGTTGAGCAGTGCCGCGCGCGGGGAGAAAGCCTCGCCCGCCGCAACTCTGGCCCTGCACGATGAAAACCCCTTGAACAAAAAATCATGATTACCACCACTGATATTCTCGAACGCGTCAAAACC
>JAYUAV010000178.1:0-3027 GCA_043741175.1 Verrucomicrobiota bacterium | reverse complement strand
CGCGAACTGACTGCACCCAAAACCTCCCGCCCCGACCGGTCACGTTAGCCAACTGAACCTGCCGGTGAAATTGGATGCGAGGGCAAGACGCGGGAACATCCGGTCTGCGACATCTATTTTTTACCGCGCGAAAATTTCCCTTTCTGTTATCGTGCATCATCAAAATGGCGCGATTAAATAAAATCGAAAATCCATTCGCCGTCGGCCAGCGCGTGTTTGAGCGTTATTACCTCAAACGCACCTTGGGCGAAGGCGGCATGGGTGTCGTCTGGCTCGCGCATGATCGCCTGCTCGAACAACCCATCGCGCTCAAATTTCTCGCGCCCCACCTGGTTGATGACCGAAAGGAATTGGATCGCCTGAAAGCCGAAACCCGCCGCAGTCTCAAGCTCGCGCACCCGAACATCGTCCGCATCCACGACTTCATCCAGACCCCGCAGGGCGCAGCCGTGGCGATGGAATACGTGGACGGCTGGTCGCTCTGGTCGTTGAAGGTGGACAAGCCGGGACAGTTTTTCGGCTCGGAAGAAATTGCGCCGTGGATTCGCGATCTCTGTTCCGCGTTGCAATACGCGCACACTGAGGCCGGGCTGGTTCATCGTGACGTGAAGCCCTCGAACCTCATCATCAATTCGCGCGGCCAGCTCAAGATCACAGACTTTGGTTTGTCACGCGAACTCCCGCGCGGCCCCGCGCACTCCGCCACTCACGCGCCTGTCGTCGGCACGGATTGGTACATGAGTCCGCAACAATGGACTGGCGATCCGCCCGCCGTCTCCGACGACATCTATTCGCTCGGCGCGACTATTTATGAATTGCTCACGGGCAAACCGCCCTTCTACGACGGCGACATCTTCGCGCAACTGCACGAAGTCATTCCGCCCAGCATGACGGAACGGTTGTTTGAGTTCGGCGTGAATGACCCCGACATTCCGTTGATCTGGGAAGAAACCATCGCCGCGTGTCTGTCCAAGGACGCGAGCCGCCGCCCCGTCAGCGCACGGGATGTGGCGGTAAGGCTCGGCATCATCGCTTCATAGTGTCCCTCAGCGGTTGAACTGCGGTTTTCAGGTTCGATGGAGGCTCTTCCGAATCGCGCCAAGCAGTTCTCCGAGCGCAAACGGTTTATGCACCACGCTGTTTTCAGCCGCACCCGTTTGCCCAACAAAAAAGCCTGCAAGCAAGTTGCAGGCTTTTTGTTTTGGATGGTGGAGCCGAACGGGTTCGAACCGATGACCCCCACAATGCCATTGTGGTGCTCTACCAACTGAGCTACGACCCCAACCAAAACCGACTAAACCTTAGCGGCGACGCGGCGTCCAAGTCAAAACCATTTTCGGCAATGGGGGCAGATGGGGTGACTCTTGACACTGACGGCGCGGCTGTGTCGAAGACCAGCCGCAGCAGCGTGACAAAACTGGAGGCATGGGATGTACCTTGATCCCCGGAGTTTTCCGACGTTCTGCGGTGTTGAGCATCTTTCTTCTCTCCCGGTTTGGAAACAAGTAAAGTCTGCTCCCAATGTCAGCGACCCTTTACGATCTGATTCCGCGCGATGAGAAACTCAGCAATGACGTGTTGCTCGGTCGCTTCCTTGATTATGCCGAAGGCCGAAAGCTCCATCTCTATCCCGCGCAAGAATCGGCGATCCTCGAATTGTTCGAGGAGAAGAATGTCATTCTCAACACGCCTACGGGTTCGGGCAAATCGCTCGTCGCAACCGCGCTGCACTTTCAGGCTATCGCCAAGGGCAAGCGCTCCATCTATACGTGTCCGATCAAGGCGCTGGTGAATGAGAAGTTCATGGCGCTCTGTCGCGAGTTCGGCCCGGACAACGTCGGCCTCAGCACCGGCGACGCATCGGTGAATCGCGACGCACCCATCCTCTGCTGCACGGCGGAGATTCTTGCGAACATTGCCTTGCGCGAAGGCGCGGCGGCCAATGTGCAGGACGTCGTCATGGACGAGTTCCATTACTATGCCGACCGTGATCGCGGCGTGGCGTGGCAGGTGCCGCTGTTGACGCTGCCACAAACGCGTTTCCTCCTGATGTCCGCGACGCTCGGCGATACCACGTTCTTTGAGGAAGAACTCACAAGGCTCACGGGACGTCCGACTGTGGCGGTAACTTCCACCGACCGGCCCGTGCCGCTGGCGCATGAGTATTCCGAACTGTCGCTCGCCAAGACACTCGAAAGTCTCGTCGCTGATGGACGTGCGCCAGTGTATGTCGTCCACTTCACACAACTGGAGGCGGCGCAAAGCGCGCAGGATTTCACGAGCATCAACGTCTGCACGCGCGATGAGAAAGCCGCCATCGCGAACACGCTGGAAGGAGTCAAGTTCACCAGTCCCTACGGCCCGGAGATTAAGAAGTGGCTGCGACACGGCATCGGGTTGCATCACGCCGGGCTGTTGCCGAAGTATCGCGTGCTGATTGAGCAACTCGCGCAGAAGGGTTTGCTCAAGGTCATTTGTGGCACGGACACGCTCGGCGTCGGCATCAACGTGCCAATCCGCACTGTGCTGTTCACACGGCTCTGCAAATACGACGGCCAGAAGACCGGCATCTTGAGCGCGCGGGATTTTCATCAGATCGGCGGACGCGCGGGGCGAAAAGGTTTTGATGACAAAGGCTGGGTCATCGCGCAAGCGCCGGAGCATGTCATCGAGAATCTCAAGCTCGCAGAAAAATCTGCACGCGATGGCAAGAAGTCCGTGAAGCGTCAGCCGCCGGAAAAGAACTTCGTCAACTGGGACAAAAACACCTACGTCCGCTTGATCGCTGCGGCGCCGGAAAAGCTCACCTCCCGCTTCCAGGTCACGCACGGGATGTTGCTGAATGTGCTGAGTCGAGAGGGCGATGGCTGCGCCGCGATGCGAAAGCTGATCCACGATTGCCACGAGACGCCGCGCCAGAAGCAGGCGCACATCAAGCGCGCGTGGCAATTGTTCCGCTCGCTGCTGGATCGCAAGATCGTGGAGTTCATCGAACCGGAACGCCGCCTTCAGGCGGCAGCGCGCGAT
>JAYUAV010000177.1:0-12950 GCA_043741175.1 Verrucomicrobiota bacterium | reverse complement strand
GTCTTATCAATGATGCGGATGGCGGACTCGTGAGTGTGAATCTCGATGCGCTCGATTTGGTTGAGTCGGTCGCGCACTTGCAAATGAAGTTTCACTGCGGCTTCGACAGCGGTTTGCGCGTGAAATTCGGCGGGGAAGGAAATCTTGAACAGCACGTTTTCCATCACGTAACAGCCGAACGGGCGCGCGAGTTTGATGGGCTGTCCTTTGAACAACACATCACTGAAACCCCATTTGGACGCGGAGAGGGCGGACGGATACCCCATCTCGCCTTTGATAGCCATGATCGCGTGTTGCACAGCGCGGGCAGTGGCGTCACCAGCGGCCCATGATTTACGCGAGCCGGTGTTGGGTGCGTGGCGATAGGTGCGGAGCGCGCCGCCGTCGAGCCACGCGTTGGAGACGGCGTTGATGATTTGCTCCCGTGTGCCGCCAAGCAAATGCGTGGCAACAGCAGTGGAAGCAATGCGAACAAGGAGCACATGATCAAGGCCGACACGGTTGAAACTGTTTTCGAGCGCAAGGATGCCTTGGATCTCGTGCGCTTTGATCATCGCGAGGAGGATGTCGCGAACCATGAAGCTTTTCTTCGTAGCAGCCGACGTGAGTCGGCTCTGATCATTTCCGGTCGTTGAAGTGAGCCGACTGACGTCGGCTGCTACAGATTGAGAAACAAAATCCGCCACGGCGAGAATCGCGCCGAGGTTATCGGAAGGATGACCCCATTCCGCCGCGAGCCAGGTGTCATTGAAATCCAACCAGCGAACGAGCGTGCCGATGTTGAACGCAGCGGTCACTGGATCGAGAACGTAATTTGTTCCCGGCACGCGCGCGCCGTTCGGGACGATTGTTCCGGGCACGACGGGGCCAAGCAGTTTTGTGCAGGCGGGATATTTCAGCGCGAGAAATCCACAGCCGAGTGTGTCCATCAGGCAATAGCGCGCGGTGTTCAGCGCTTCTTCGCTGGGGGTGTTGAAGTCGCAGACGTAATCAGCGATCTGTTGCAGCAACGGATCGAACTGCGGACGATTGGCAGTGGAGATGTGCGAGGACATGGTTAAAGAGATGGTTGGTTTAGCGCGCCACCATGTGCCAGCCGTACATTGCAACGCCAGCAACGGGCAGCAATCCACCGATGCCGCCGCCGAGAATGCTTGCGGTTTTCGGATTCATAAATCTTTCGAGAAAATGAGTGAGGTAGCCGCCAGCAAACCAGCCGATGGGCGTGCAAACCAGAAAGCTAATCAAACCAAAATTTCGCGCGGCAGAGAGTGACTGGATGTTCCGCGTCATCAGTGCGTATGGAATGGCAATGGCGACGAGTCCACCAACCGCGCCGGTTACCGCGCCGATGACTGCGCCGAAATTTTCTTTGCCAATGCTAGGCTCTTCCATGACGGGAGTTTGCTTGAACTCACCGTTCGGCGAAAGGAACAAACGGGCGGGGTTGCGGCCCGGTGTATTCGGCGGTAGGACGGATGAGACGGTTGTGTTCGCGTTGCTCGGCGACGTGTGCCGACCAACCTGATGTGCGCGCGATGACGAAGATCGGCGTAAACATCGGGGTCGGAATGCCGCAGAAGTGATAGGCGAGCGCGCTGTAAAAATCGAGATTCGGAAACATCTTCTTTTCCCGCATCATCACGGATTCAATGCGTTCCGCGATGGAGAAAAGTTTCTTGTCGTTAGTAGAGAGGGCGAGTTTCTCCGCAAGTTCTTTGATGGGTGCGGAGCGTGGATCACAGGTTTTATAGACGCGATGGCCGAAGCCCATGATGAGTGCTTTGTGTTGTAGCAGATCAAGCAAACCCGCCTCGGCTTCATCGGGCGATTTGAATTTCTCGATCAACTCCATCGCGGCTTCATTCGCGCCGCCGTGCAGCGCGCCCCGCAACGCGCCGATGCCAGAGCAGATGGCTGAGTAATAATCCGCAAGCGTGGATGTGGTGACGCGCGCGGCGAAGGTGGACGCATTGAACTCGTGTTCTGCGTAGAGAATCAACGACGCGTCGAGCGAACGGATGCGAAGTTCATCGGCGGGTTTGCCGAGCAGCAGATGCAGGAAGTGCGCGGCCATGTTGGGAGCGGCTACCTGAGTCTCGATGCGTTTGCCAGTCTGATGAAATTGATACCAGTAAAGCAGTATGGACGGAAACGCAGCGAGCATCCGATTCGCAACGGTGTGAAGATCGCGATGACCGCCTTCGGGTTCAAGACAGCCCAGTGCAGAACAGCCCGTGCGCAAGACATCCATCGGATGCGTCGAAGCAGAGAGTTGTTCCAAAATGGTTTTGAGCGGCGCGGGCAATCCACGCAACGAAGCGAGCTTGTGTTGGTAGCTTTCCAGTTCGCTCTGCTTGGGCAGGTAGCCGTAGAGCAGCAGAAACGCAACTTCCTCGAAGGTGGCGTGCGCCGCGAGATCGCTGATGGAGTAACCGCGATACGTGAGGCCCATGCCTTCCTTGCCGACTGTGGAGATTGCGGTTTCGCCAGCGACGATGCCAGCGAGTCCGCCGGATTTTTTGTCAGTGCTCACTTCTTTCCTTTCTTCAACGCGTCGTAGCCGAGGAACTCATAAAGCTCCGCGCGGGTTTGCATTTGTTTGACGACGCGACGCTGCGTGCCGTCGTTGCGGATCGTCTGAAAAGTTTTCAACGCTGCCGCATTCATCGCACGGAAGGCGGAGAGCGGATACAACACGAGTTTCGCTCCCGCTGACTTCAACTCGCGCGTGGTGAACAGTGGCGTCTTGCCGAACTCCGTGATGTTCGCCAGTACGGGGATTTTCACCGCCGCTGTGAACTTCCGATACTCCGCCAGCGTCGTGAGCGCTTCGGCGAAAATCATGTCTGCACCCGCAGCGTGATAAAGTTTTGCACGTTCGATGGCGGCATCAAGACCTTCAACGCCCGCAGCGTCCGTCCGCGCCATGATGACGAATTGCGAATCAGTCTTGCCTGCGACGGCGGCCTTGAGTCGCGCGACCATTTCCTTGGCGGGAACAAGTTGTTTGCCTGGCAGATGACCGCAGCGTTTGGCTTCAACCTGATCTTCGAGATGAATTCCCGCTGCGCCTTCACGAATCATTTCACGGACGGTGAGTTTTGGATCATCCCAACCGGTATCGGCGTCAACGAGCAGCGGAAGTTTCGTCGCGGTCGTGATACGACGCACATCAATCAACACATCGTCCAGCGTGGTGAGTCCGATGTCTGGCACGCCGTAGCTTGCGTTGGCCACGCCCGCACCAGAAAGATAGAGCGCACGGAAGCCAGCACTCTCGGCGAGAATGGCGGCGTAGGCGTGGATGACTCCTGCGAGCTGAAGCGGTTTCTCAACGCGCAACGCAGCGCGAAGTTGTGCGCCAGGAGACAGTGCGCGAGTGGCGCGTTTTGTTTTTGAAGAGTTCAAGGTCACGCGTTGGTTGTGTTGACTGACGGAAGCAGGCTGCACCACTCAAATGCCTTTCCGCAAGGCGAAGTTTGTGATTAGCCTGTCGGCGTGAAGATTCTTTTCATCGGCGACATCGTGGGCGAACCGGGACGCAGAGCGGTCAAGCTGCTGCTGCCGCGATTGCGCGAGCAACACGGGTTGGGTTTTGTCATCGCGAACGGTGAGAACTCGGCTGGCGGCAACGGCATCACGCCACGCATCGCGACTGAATTGTTCGCTCTCGGCATTGACGTCATCACGAGCGGCGATCATCTGTGGGATCAAAAGGAAGTGGCGGAACTGCTCGCCAATGAAAAACGTTTTGTGCGTCCGATCAATTATCCGGTGGGCACGCCGGGGTGCGGGAGCGGCGTGTTTGAAGTCAGAAGCCAGAAGTCAGCGGACGGAAGTCCGATCAAGGTCGCGGTGCTAAACGCTCAAGGCCGCACTTTCATGGCGGCGTTGGAAAATCCTTTCCTTGTCGCGCCGCCGGAGATTGAACGCTTGCGTCAGCAAACTAAAATCATCTTCGTGGATTTCCATGCCGAGGCGACTTCGGAGAAAATCGCCTTTGCGCGGATGGTTGACGGAAAAGTCAGCGCAGTCGTCGGCACGCACACGCATGTGCAGACAGCGGATGAACAGGTTTTCCCGGGCGGCACGGCGTATCTGAGCGACGCGGGATTCACCGGCCCGCAAGAAAGCGTGCTGGGGCGAGAGATCGAACCTGTGATCAGACGTTTTGTCACCAACATGCCGCAGCGCTTTGAGGTGGCGACAAAGCGCGTGATGTTGAACGGCGCGGTGATCGAGATTGATGAAGCCAGCGGAAAGGCAATAAAGATTCAGCGCGTCGCAGAACTGTTGCAATGACAGTCGCGACAAACGAACGGGGCAGCGTCCGTCAGCAGGATGAAAACTGAAACATCCATCGAGCCAGAAGCCGCACCTGCGCGACATCCGACATTTGCGGAAGCGTTCCGGTTCTGGCTCAAGCTTGGTTTCATCAGCTTCGGCGGGCCGGCGGGGCAGATCGCCATCATGCACGCCGAGTTGGTGGAGAAAAAGAAGTGGATCAGCGAGGCGCGGTTTCTACACGCGCTCAACTACTGCATGTTGCTGCCCGGCCCGGAGGCGCAACAACTCGCCACATACGTCGGCTGGCTGCTGCATCGCACTTGGGGCGGCATCTTGGCTGGCGCGCTATTCGTCCTGCCGTCCGCGCTGATGCTGTGGGGGCTGACGTGGATTTACGCCGCACATGGCGATGTGCGATGGATCGCGGCGGTATTCGACGGACTCAAGCCTGCGGTACTCGCGATTGTTGTCGTCGCCGTCCTGCGCATCGGTGGCAAGGCGTTGAAGAACGAAGTCATGTGGACGATTGCTGCGCTGGCGTTCGTAGGCATTTTCTTTTTCAAACTACCCTTCCCCATCATCATTCTCGCGGCGGGTGTAATCGGATTCATCGGCGAAAAATTCTGGCAGGCGAAGTTCATTGTGTTGAAAAATCATGGCGGCAAAGGTGAATCGCGCGCGGTCATTGACGACAACGCCGCCACGCCCGCTCACGCAAAGCCCACATTGGCGCGAGCGCTGAAAATCATCGGTGTCTGCGGAGCGCTCTGGTGGTTGCCGGTGGTCGCGGTTGGATTGTGGATGGGCACAGATCACGCATTGTTCAAGCAGGGCATCTTTTTCAGCAAAGCCGCGCTGGTGACGTTCGGCGGCGCGTATGCGGTGCTGCCCTATGTCTCGCAACAAGCCGTGGTAAATTTCCAGTGGGTCACCGCACCGCAAATGCTCGACGGACTCGGACTTGCGGAGACGACGCCCGGCCCGCTCATCATGGTGCTGCAATTCGTCGGCTTCCTCGGCGGGTGGAAGTTTCATGCGCCGTTGTCGCCATTGACGTCGGCCACGCTCGGCGCGTTCATCACGACATGGACGACTTTCCTGCCGTGCTTCCTCTGGATTTTTCTCGGCGCGCCTTACATTGAGCATCTGCGCGGCAACAAGAAACTCACCGCCGCACTCTCGACCATCACGGCGGCTGTCGTCGGTGTGGTGTTGAATCTTGCAGTGTGGTTTGGTCTTCATGTTCTGTTTCCCGCTGGTCAGCCGGTGAATTGGTTTGGGATCGTGGTGGGGACAATCTCGCTGGCGGGCATGGTAAGGTGGAAGTGGGGCATCATCCCCGTCGTGATCGGCGCAGGCGTCCTCGGCCTCATCTATAAATTGATTCTGCCAGCGTAGCCCATAGAGAAGGGCTTTTCTGCTTGTCACCTGCCGGTCTTCGGCATCTTCTTCCTCTCGTGACGACCGCCAATAAAGTAACCATCTCACGGATATTGCTCATCCCGTTCTTCGTGGTGGAGATGCTCAATTACGTCAAGACAGGCAATGAGGTTCATCGAGTCGCGGGGTTGTTGACGTTTGCAGTGACGGCGATTTTCGATGGCGTGGATGGCTACATTGCTCGGCACTACAATCAAATGAGCGAGCTGGGAACAATCCTTGATCCTCTCGCAGACAAATTACTGCTCGTCTCCGGCGTGGTGCTGTTGAGCTTTGATCATCGGCCGTTGCTGGGACAATTCCCGCTTTGGTTTGCAGGAACGATCATTGGACGGGACATCGTCATCCTGATCGGGATGGTCGTGATCCAGATGACCGCCGGAAAAGTCACCGCGCGTCCCCATGTTATCGGCAAGATGGCGACGGTGCTTCAGATGATTTCTGTGATCTGGGTGTTGTTGAAATGGGACTCGGCGTTCGGTGAAAAATGGATTCTGCTCTGGACGGTTACTGCGGCAGTGTTCACGGGCGTGTCAGGAATTTTCTACGTCTTGGACGGCATAAAACAACTCAGTGCCAGCCCGCGAAGTTCAGCAACGACGCCTCCAGAAACCGGGACTTGAGGTTCGATTCAAAATTGCGACGCTCCTTGCCGGTTTTCAGGACAACCTGTCTTGAGGTTCTGCAAGGTGTGACTGTTTCCACGACGGCGACCCCGGGAATTCAGCCTCCGCAATCCCCCGGCGTGAACGCTTGTTATGACTGAGCTTAGATTGTTGCCTGCACAAATCGTGTGAAACACAGGATTGGCAACGTTTCTGCGTTAGCCTGCCCTGATGTGTCGTAAAGGAGTGTCAGATGTGGTGGGATTCAAAGCTCGCTTGGCTTTGTACGCCGTTCTTCTCACCATTTTATCTCAAGCAAAACTGTTGGCTGTCGGAAGCGTCTCGCTCGCATGGGACGTCAGCCCTGATGTAACCGCCACTGGCTACCGCGTTTATTATGGCGGCGCGAGCGGTGTTTATACGAACTCCGCCACCGTCGGCAACGTCACCAACGCCACGTTTTCCAATCTGCCGGATGGCGCGACTTACTATTTTGCCGCCGTCGCCTATAACTCGGCTGGCTTTGAAAGTGATTTCTCAAACGAAACTTCCTATTCCGTCCCCGTAGTTGGAACAACCAACCAATGGCCCACGCTCAACGCCATAGGCAGTGTCTCCATCAACGAGGACGCCGCCGCTCAAACCGTGAGCCTCGCGGGAATCTCTGATGGCTCGGCGTCAGAAACCCAAACTGTCACAGTCACCGCATCGTCGTCCAACACGGGGTTGATTCCCAATCCCACAGTCAGCTACACGAACCCGAACACCACGGGCAGTTTGATTTTCACGCCGGTCGCCAACGCCAGCGGTTCAGCCACGATCACTGTCACGGTCAATGACAATCAATCGTCCAACAACATCGTCACGCAGACGTTCACCGTCACGGTCAACCCGGTCAACGACGCGCCGACGCTCACGGCGATCAGCAACGTCACCATCGCCGAAGATGCCGCTGCTCAGACAGTGAATCTTTTCGGCATCGGCGCAGGCGCGGCGAATGAATCTGACGCGCTCGCGGTCATCGCCAGTTCTTCCAACACCGGATTGATCCCCAACCCGTCCGTGAGTTACACCAGCCCGAACAGCACGGGCAGCTTGAGCTTCACGCCGGTTGTGGGCGTGAGCGGTTCAGCCACGATCAGCGTCACAGTCAACGACGGTCAGGCGGCCATTAATACTTTGACCCGCACGTTCACCGTCACGGTCACTGCGGTGAACGACCAACCGACGCTCGCCGTCATCAGCAACGTCTCGATCAATGAAGATTCATCCGCGCAAACCGTCAGTCTCGCTGGCATTAGCACCGGCAACGTCAACGAAACCCAGACGCTCACCGTTACCGCGACGTCGTCCAGCACGAGTTTGATTCCGAATCCAACCGTCAGCTATACCAGCCCGAATGCGACGGGCAGTTTGAGTTTCACACCTGTTGCGAATGCGAACGGTACAGCCGTCATCACTGTCACGGTGAACGACAACCAATCGTCCAACAACATCGTCACGCAAACGTTCACTGTCACGGTCAACGCGATGAATGACGCGCCGACGTTGAACGCGCTCACCACTTTGAACATTGATGAAAACTTCGCCGCTCAAACCGTGAGCCTCGCAGGAATCGGCGCAGGTGCGGCCAATGAATCCCAGACGTTGACCGTCACGGCTTCATCTTCCAATCCGAGTGTCGTGCCGAATCCGAGCGTGACTTACACCAGTCCGAACGCGACCGGCAGCCTGAGCTTCACACCTGTCGCCAACGCAAACGGTTCAGCCATCATCACCGTCACAGTTAACGACGGTCAGGCTGCGAACAACACGGTCGCGCAGACATTCACGGTCACAGTCAGCGCGGTGAACAGTCCCCCAACGCTTGATGTGCTCAACAACGTGACGATTTCCGAAGATGTTTCTGTTCAAACCGTGAATCTCTCCGGCATCAGCACGGGCGCCACGAATGAAAATGATACGCTCGTCGTCACCTCCACTTCATCCAACACGGGTTTGATTCCGAATCCGACAGTGAGTTACTCCAGCCCGAACGCGACTGGTAGTCTGAGCTTCACGCCTGTCTCTAACGCGAATGGTTCAGCCATCATCACCGTCACGGTCAACGACGGCGCGTTGAACAATAATATCGTCACCTTCACCTTCACCGTCACTGTCAACGCGTCAAATGATCAACCAACTCTCAACAGCGTGAGCGACCTCACCATCACTGAAGACGCAGGCACTCAGACCGTGAGCTTGTCCGGCATCGGCACGGGCGCGGCCAATGAATCTCAGACGCTCACGCTCACAGCGAGTTCGTCGAACACGGGATTGATTCCCAATCCCCCTGTGACTTACACCAGTCCGAACGCGACAGGCAGCTTGAGCTTCACGCCCGCCGCGAATGCGAGTGGGTCAGCCGTCGTCACCGTCACGTTGAACGACAATCAATCGTCCAACAACATCGTCACGCAGACCTTCACCGTCACGGTCAACGCCGTGAACGACGCGCCAACACTCACCGCGATCAGCAACGTCAGCCTCCAGGAAAATGCCGCAGCTCAAACGGTGAACCTCGCTGGCATCACCAGCGGCGCGGCGAACGAATCTGATTCACTTGTCATCACCGCGAGTTCGTCCAATAGCGGTTTGATCCCGAATCCCACCGTGAGTTACACCAGCCCGAACAGCACAGGCAGCTTGAGTTTCACACCTGTGACAGACGCCAGCGGCACAGCCACAATCACCGTGACCGTCAACGATGGTCAGTCCACCAACAGCACGTTCTCCCGGACGTTCACTGTTAGCGTGACCGCCGTGAACAATCAGCCGACGCTCGCCACGATTAGCAACGTCTCGGTCAACGAAGATTCCGGCGCACAATCCGTCAGCCTTAGCGGTATCGGCACGGGCGCGGCTAACGAATCTCAAACGCTCACGATCGCCGCTTCGTCATCGAACACAGGTTTGATCCCGACTCCGACCGTGACCTACACCAGCCCGAACAGCACGGGCAGTTTGAACTTCACGCCCGTTGCCAATTCCAATGGCACAGCCACCGTCACCGTGACGGTCAACGATGGTCAAGCGACGAACAACACCGTCACGCAGACGTTCACGATCACAGTCGCCGCAGAGAACGATGCGCCGACTCTTGCCGCAATCACGGGCCGCACCATCGCTGAAAACGCTGCCGCACAAACCGTCGCCCTCACTGGCATTGGATCGGGCGCGGCGAACGAATCTCAGTCGCTCACCGTCATCGCGACTTCTTCCGACACGAGCTTGATCCCGAATCCGTCCGTGACTTACACCAGTCCGAACGCGACGGGTAGCATGAGTTTCACACCTGTCGCCAATGCCAACGGCACAGCCACGCTCACCGTCACGGTCAATGACAACCAAGGTGCGAACAACACAATGACTCGCACGTTCGGTGTGACGGTCACGTCGGTGAACAGCGCGCCGACAATCTCCGCGCTTACCGACATCACCATCGTTTCCGATACTAACAGCGGCCCGCGCGCATTCTCCATCGGCGACGTAGAAACATCCGCATCATTGCTCTCGCTCACGACGATTTCTACCAGCCCAAATGTCGTCCCGCTCACCAACATCGTGTTCGGCGGTAGCGCATCGAATCGCACCGTCATCATCACGCCGATACCGGGTTCAAGCGGGTTCTCTGATGTGACGATCACCGTCGGCGACGGAGCCGCGTCCGCCAGCACCACATTCCGCGTCACGGCCACTGTCCCACCGCCGGTCACGTCGCAACTCTCGCTGAGCAAATCCGGCAACGGCACAGTCACGCCGGACTTGAACTCCACCACGCTCACCGTCGGACAGAGTTACACGGTCACGGCCACGGCGGCATCAAGCTACATCTTCACCGGCTGGAGCGGTGGCGTGAATTCTTCCGCTGCTACGATCACGTTCGTGATGACTTCCAACCTGGTTCTCACTGCGAACTTCGTCGCGAATCCTTACACCGCTGGCGCGGGCACTTACAACGGATTGTTCAATCAATCCGACGAAGTGCGTCTCATTAGCGCAGGTTCATTCAATGTGTATGCCGACAACAACGGCAATTACTCCGGTTGGATTCAACTCGCTGAAGGCCGCTACTCGTTCTCCGGCGCGTTCAATTCGTCTCTACGCGCAACCAACGTGATCGCTCGCTCTGTCGGCAATCCGCTCACGGTTGAACTCCACATCGGACAGAACGCTGATGCGGGACAGATCACTGGTAGAGTTACCGATGGCGTCTGGTCTTCACCGTTGGCTGGCGGTCGCGCGGTAGCGACCACTCCGCTCGCAGGCGACTACACTGTGGTCATTCCTGGCAACGTGAATGACTCCTCGCTGCCTGCGGGCGATGGTTACGCCACTCTGCATATCGCCGCAGACGGTCTCGGCACGATGAATGGCATCCTCGCCGACGGCGCACGCTTCTCACAGAGCGCGTATGTCACTGCGGATGGCGACTGGCCGTTGTTCGCCACCGCCTACACCGGCAAAGGCGCGATCATGAGCTGGCTGAGTTTCACAAATCTGGCCACAAGCGATCTGAACGGCACGCTCGTCTGGATCAAACAAGCCGGTGCAAGCGCAACGAGTTTCCCGCTCGGCTTCACCAACGGAACGAAAGCCATCGGCTCGATCTACACCGCGCCTGATGCGACTGGTAAAGCCATCAATCTCTCCGGCGCGCTCGTGAGTTACACCGGGGGAAGTCTTCCCGCAAATTTCAACAACGTCGTCAGCGTGAACGCTGGCAGTCAGGTTGTGAACCTGAGCCCCAACGAAATGGTGATGACCATTATGACTAGCGTGGGAAGTTTCACCGGACAAGTTCGCGAGCCGGGCACAGGCGCGTTGCACATGTATGGCGGCGTGATCTTGCAGAAGCAGACCGCAGGTTTCGGCACGATGATGGGTGTGCCCACGGGCAGCCGCGTGGTGTTTGCCGCGCCGTGAACGAAGAAGGGTTGATTTTCAGACCACAACCAAGGTGTTGAGTATGCGCACTTGAAGGGGCGAATGAATCCAAAGACGGCTGCCAATCAGCCGAGCAATAGATCAAGACAACGACGCTGGCCACAGATGACTCAAAGTCTGCTGGCGGTTTTGTTGTGTACGGGTTTGTCGCTCTCAGGTCATGCCGCCTCGCATAAACTTCGTGTCCAAGACCCCGCTCTCGCCAAGGAACTCGTCGAACGCGGCGGAAAAGTCCTCGGCGACTACGGCAGCTTCCAGATCATCGAGACGCAGGAGACGCAACCAACTGATTCCCGCCGCCAGCGCGCCGAGGTGGCAGATGATTCCGACTTCATAGAGTTCAACTCCACCCGACTTAACACGCGCGCGGCTGAAACCAAATCTTTCCGCATACAACGCGCACCTTTCACCGGGAAACGTCTGCACCTGATCCAATTCGTTGGCCCCATCAAACCGGAGTGGCGTGATGAGATCGAACGATGCGGCGTCAAAGTCGTGAGCTACGTCCCCAACAACGCCTACGTCGTGCAGGGCGACACGAAATCTCTCGCGCAACTTCAGTCATGGGCCAGCACGACAAACATCGTTCAGTGGGAAGGCGATTACGCGGACGACTACAAGATTCATCCCGGCGCACGCAACAAAGACAAATTCGGTTTCCCTCAAATGCCTGACTCGGACACGTTCGCCATCCAACTCATCACGGACGATTCATCCAACAGCAACACGCTCGCGCTCATCGAGCGCGTGAAACTTGATCCGATCAAACGCGACTTCGCCGTGTTGCACTATCGGAACATCATCGTGCGCGTCCCCGCTGAAAGCATCGCAGAAATCTCAACTCAACCCGATGTCGTCTCCATCCAGCCCTACAACGACCCGGACAAACGCGACGAACGTCAGGCTCAGATTGTCGCCGGAAATTTATCCGGCTCGTCGCCCTCCGGCCCCGGCTATCTCGCATGGCTCGCGAACAAAGGATTCTCGCAGGAACAATTCACCGCGTCCGGTTTCGTCGTTGACGTGACCGACAGCGGAATTGATAACGGCACGATTGCGCCCGGTCACTTCGGGCTTTATCAAAGCGGCAACCCTGCCCTGCCCACTCGCGTTGCTTACAATCGCATCGAAGGCACGCCACACATCGGCAGCAGCGCGGCAGGCTGCGACGGTCACGGAAATCTCAACGCGCACATCATCGCAGGCTTCAACGATGCGAACACTGGTTTCCCACACACGGACGCTGCGGGCTTTAGTTACGGA
The DNA here is from genome assembly GCA_043741175.1 of Verrucomicrobiota bacterium. Classification (GTDB taxonomy): domain Bacteria; phylum Verrucomicrobiota; class Verrucomicrobiia; order Limisphaerales; family JADLHS01; genus JADLHS01. The sequence goes on along the minus strand of JAYUAV010000177.1, from coordinate 366 downwards.
CTTGGCATTTGTCCGTTCGTCTCCGTGGGCTCGTCAGTCGTCTTCGATCCAGATGTTTTCACCAGTCCAAATCTGGCGAACCTTCAATCCAAAGCCTATGCGAGCGGCGCACGCATCAGCGCGAACAGTTGGGGCAACACAAACAATTCCTACACCATGGACTCGCAGGCGTTCGATGCGCTCGTCCGCGACGCACAACCTTCAGGTTCAACTTTCGCAACGCCCGGCAATCAAGAGATGGTCATCGTCTTCGCCGCTGGCAATCGTGGTTCATCGGCAAACACCGTCGGTTCGCCCGCCACAGCCAAGAACGTGATTTCAGTCGGCGCATCTGAAAACGTCCGCTCGCTCAACACCTCAAGCGGC
>JAYUAV010000176.1:0-7222 GCA_043741175.1 Verrucomicrobiota bacterium | reverse complement strand
CACCAAATCGCGCGGCTCCGGCCTCGGTTTGGCCGTGGTGAAACACAACACAGAACTTTACGGCGGCAACGTGCGCGCGGAATCCACTCTTGGAAAAGGTGCCGCGTTCACTCTACTCTTCCCCTCGAAGACGCTGATGAAACCCATCACATGACCTCCCCGCTGCCGCCATTGCTCGTCGTGGATGACGAGAAGAACATGCGCCTCTCCCTGCAAACATTGCTGGGAGACGAAGGTTATTCCGTGCTCGCCGTGGAATCCGCCGAAGCCGGTCTCGAACTTCTCGCCAAGGAAAATGTCTTCATGGTCATCACCGATGCGCGGCTCGGCGGGATGAGCGGCTACGATTTCATGGGAAAGATTCGCAGCCGCTGGCCTGAACTGCCCGTGCTGATGATCACCGCCTACGCCACGCCGAAGCTCGCCGTGGAAGTCATCAAGTCCGGCGCGATGGACTATCTCGCCAAGCCGTTCGCGCCAGAAGAATTGCTCCACGCCGTCTCGCGTTGTGGTGAACGCCATCGCCTGATCAAGGTCAACGATCACCTGCTCCGCCGCGCGAGCGAAACTTACCAACTGGATCAAATCGTCGGAGACTCCGCGAAAATCCGGGACCTGCGACAACTCATCCAGACCGTTGCGCCCACCGACGCGCGTTCGCTCATCCTCGGCGAAAGCGGCACGGGCAAGGAACTCGTCGCAGGCGCGCTGCATAGTTTAAGCGCGCGAAAAAAATCTCCCTACGTCAGGATCAATTGCGCCGCCATCCCAGAAGCATTGCTGGAAAGCGAACTGTTCGGCCACGAGCGCGGCGCGTTCACCGGCGCGCTGAAACTCAAACACGGACGCGTGGAAGAAGCCAACGGCGGCACGATCTTCCTCGACGAGATCGCTGACATGAGCCGCCCGTTACAAGCCAAGCTGCTGCGGTTTCTGGAAGACGGCACGTTCACGCGCGTTGGCGGCACGCAGGAACTCAGCGTCAACGTCCGACTCGTCGCCGCGACGAATAAAGACATCGTCAAAGCAATCGCTGCGGACGAGTTCCGCGAAGATTTGTTTCACCGGCTCAACGTGATTCAGTTCCGCCTGCCGCCGTTGCGCGAACGTGAGGACGACATCCTCCGGCTCGCCGAACATTTCCTCAAACTGTTCAGTGGCTCGATGAACCGCACGGTCAAACGGCTCTCACGCGGCGCGCAGCAGAAACTTCTGTCACATCGCTGGCCCGGCAACGTGCGCGAACTTCGCAACGCCATTGAGCGAGCGCTCATTCTTGAAACCACCGCCGAAGTCCAGGCGGCGAACCTGCCGGATTTCCAGATCGAGACACAGTTGAACAAGTCCGCGCCCCCACCAGCTACAGTTGCCGCCAACGGTGATCGCGCGATTGACGAGATTGTTGCGGACTTCGAGCGCGATCTCCTCACCGCCACGTTGGAAAGTTGCTCCTTCAATCTGACCAAGTGCGCTGAGAAGCTGAAGATCAGCCGCCACGCGTTGCGCTACCGGATGCAGCGACTCAATCTCACGACAGAGGACGACACGCCTACGCCGCTCACAAAAGATAATCTTTGAAATGAACACCGCCCTCCACACTACCCTGTTCACCAGTTCCATCACCATCGTCATCATTGGCGCGTTTATTTGGGTCAAGGTTTTCCACAAGAAACGCAAACGTCGCTACGAACATCCGAAATCCTCGGTGCAACTTCCCAGCACACGTAAACTGAAACGCCGTCGCCGCCGAGACGCGCCCGTCGCCAATCCCACGCTGGCCGAGACGCGCGGATTGCCGCCCGTGCGCGAGGATCACCGCGCCGTTGCGGAGCATTACCAGAATTGACCCATGGAGCAGAGTCAGGCGATCACCCGCAACAGCGCGTCCAATCTCGCGCTCGCGTTCGTCCTGCTACCCAAACCCAAACGCCTCGCCATGTCCGCGCTGTACGCTTTCTGTCGCGAGGTGGACGACGTGGCCGATGAAGAATCCCATTCCATCGAACAACGTCGCGCCGGACTCGCCGCATGGCGCGCGGACGTGAAGCTCGCTTGCGATGGCGGCCAGCCGCAGTTCATCGTGAACCAGGAACTCCAACCTGTGATCCGCGAATTCAAACTGCCGTTCCATCTCTTCGACGAACTCATCAAAGGTTGCGAGATGGACCTCACCACTCTGCTCTATCAGACGCATGAGCAACTTGATCTCTACTGCCACCGCGTCGCCTCAGTCGTTGGACTGTTGAGCATCGAGATTTTCGGCTACACGAATCCCATGACGCGCGATTACGCAACCCACCTCGGCAAAGCACTTCAACTCACCAACATTCTCCGCGATGTGAAGAACGATGCCGAACGCGGCAGGATTTATTTACCGCTGGACGAATTGAAATCCGTTGGCGTGACCGAAGATGAAATCCTGCGAGGAGTTTATTCCGAATGTTACGCCAAGCTCGCGGGCAACATCGCCGCTCGCGCCAGGAATTTTTACCGCCTCGCCGCCGGGACATTACCTGCCGAAGACCGTCGCTCGATGGTGGCCGCCGAGATGATGGGAAGCGTGTATTGGCGATTGTTCCGCAAACTCGAACGCGCGCAGTTCAACGTCTTCGTCCCCGAAACCATCCGCCTCAGCAAGCCGCGCAAGCTCGCCTTGATCGTCCGTTCATGGATGCGCCACGCGATGCACAGTTCATCACCGGACTACGGGCCGGGGGTTAAGGCCGAACTCCGAAAATGGTAAGAACTGATGTAGGACATGCGATTATTCAGCCGTCCCTGCGGGACTTGTGAAACACCGAACTTTCCCGTCGTTGAAACGCCGGGCTATTGTCAAATGTCCCTACGGGACGAATCGCACACAATTTCCTCGACGAACATTTCCGCCCGTGTCACAAACAGCGGCAACCAACTCATGTCCGGCAAACGTCCATCCAGTCCAGATTACTCCATCCAGCCCGCGAGCGCGCGTCCGCGCACGTCGTTGATGTATCAACTCAGCCTTATCGTCGTCGCGTTCACGATGGTGTTGTTGCCAATCATTTATCTCGCGCTTATCGGGCTTGGGGCATACGGCGTTTATTATCACGCCACTCACAACGCCGGCATGTTCACGCATTTGGGCAGCAGTGGCAGTTATCGCTACCGCGGACGCGGCACAATTCTGATGTTTCTCGTTTACATCACGCCAATCATCGTGGGTTGCGTCGTGTTGTTCTTCATGATCAAACCGCTCTTCGCTGGCCGACCTAAACGCGCGCAACCGCTGGCGTTGAATCCGGCGGACAATCCATTGCTCTACGCATTCATCGAACGGATTTGTCAGGCCGTGGGTGCGCCATCGCCCGCGCGCATTGATCTGGATTGCGAGTTGAATGCGTCTGCCAGTTTTCGTCGCGGCTTTCTGAGCATGGCGGGAAGCGATCTTGTGCTGACGATAGGATTGCCGTTGGTCGCAAATCTTTCTGCGGCGGAATTCGGCGGAGTCGTGGCGCATGAATTCGGACATTTCACCCAGAGCATCGGAATGAGGTTGAGTTACCTCATCCGCACGATCAATCACTGGTTCATCCGCGTGGTGTATGAGCGCGATGCGTGGGATGAGGCAATGGATGAATGGTCGGCGAATGTTGACGACGGGCGATTGGCTGTGGTGGTCTGGCTGGCGCAACTCGGTGTGGGATTCGCGCGATTGGTTCTGCGTCTCCTGATGTACACCGGTTCAGCCGTCGGCGGATTCATGATGCGCCAGATGGAATACGACGCCGACGCTTGCCAGATCAGGCTCGTGGGTTCGGAGATTTTTGAACGCACACACCGGAAGCTGGAGACATTGAGCGCGGCGCAGGAGTTGATGCACAAACAAATCCACGCGCAGTGGACGAAGACAAATCAACTGCCGGATAATCTCAGCGAGCTGTTACGTCAGGCGCACGAATCATTGCCGCCAGAAAACTTGCGGAAGATCGAAGACGCCTCTGGCTTGGAGAAAACTGGCGTGTTCGACACTCATCCGTGTCTCGCGGATCGCGTCCGTGCGGCGCGGCGGGCGGAAGACCCCGGTACGTTTCACGATGATCGCCCCGCGCAGTCGCTCTTCACGAGCTTCGATCACCCGGCTCGGTTCGTCACGCTGTTGCATTACACGGACGATCTTGATCTGCCGGTGACGCAGCAGATGTTGATTCATGTCGAGGGGAAAACTACCGCCGCTTCTGGCGGACAACCCAGCCACGCAGGAATCTCTGAGGAGGCGGAAGCATACTTCTTTGGCGTGTTGCCATTGCTGATGCCGTTGGAAATCACCACGCCTGTCGCTTCGACGAACGTCGAACAGGATTACACCACGCTCACGTCGTTGCGCTCGGACATCGAACAAGTTGGCGCGCAGTTGGAATCCATGGTCGCGCAATTCAACGACGCGACACAGCGATTGATTCTGGCACGTGTAGCGATCCGGCTTCTGGAATCTGGTGTCGCTGTGGACGCGGCGCAGTATGGTTTGTTTGACGCCACACTTGATGGCGCGCGTCTGACGGAAACCCAAGCTGCTTCGATGCGCTCGCAGTGCCGACATTCGGTGCATCAGGTCGGGGCGGCGTTGCGCCAGCGATTGCAACTCGGACTGTCGCTGAAACTTTCCGACGCAACCGGCGCGGGCGAAGACCCCGAGGCCATTGAACGAATCGCGCAGGCGGTGACGTATCTGCAATACGCTCACGAACATTTTTTGAAGTACGAAGCCTTGAGCGAAGCCATTACTGAGTATGAACACATCGCTGCATTGCAAACGAGTGGCGACAGTTCAACGCACGTTGCCAACGCTCTGAGCGCGCAGATGGAAGCCATCAACACGCTGCGCCCGTCTCCGACGCAAGCCACGCGCACGCTTTCCTCGTTGCAGATCAGAGTGGGCAAACCTGTGTCAGCCTCGGCTCGCGAGCTGGAAGAGGCGCGCAGCGAGGCGGCGAAGTGGTTCGGTGATTATCACAGAAGTCTTGAGATACTCGTCGAAGCAGCGCAGTCGGTTGAAGGCGGAAGCGGATAGAGACATCGTCTCACGCTGCGGTCACCGGTAGCGTGAACGAGAATACCGCGCCGCCGGCGGGATCGTTCTGCGCGCGGATGTTCCCGCCGTGGTCTTCGATGATTTTCTTGCAGATGGAAAGTCCAAGCCCTGAGCCGTGCGCTTTGCCGTGGGTTGCGAACGGTTGAAATAATTTGCCGGCGATTTCCGGTGCGATGCCTGGCCCGTTGTCTTTGATGTCCGTCCGCACCTTCCCCGCCTCCACGCTGAAGCTGAGAGTGATGTTGCCGTCATCCTGCAACACATCCACGGCATTGTGGACGAGGTTCACGATGACGCGCCGCATGAGTTTGGCGTCGAGATTCAAGAAGAGTTCCGGCGGCGGATTTCCGATGGTCAATGAGACGGATTTAATTTCAAGTTCGGCCCGCAGCTCCATCGTCACTTGCTCGATAAACCGTGCGTAGTTCATCGGCGCGCGAGTCAAGACTTGGTCGCCTTGCGTGAATTGCAGGATGTCCGTGATGAGATCGTTGATGCGGACGATTTGTTTTTGGACGCGCGCTTGGGCGTTGGCGCGAAACTGCGGCGGCGCATCAGCCTTGCCAAACATCTCTGCGGTGAGACCGATGATGTTCAGCGGATTTTTCAGATCGTGAACGATGGAACGGGCGAAACGTCCGACCGCAGCGAGGCGCTCCGCCTGCACGACTTCGCGGAGGTAATGTTGATTGAACTCGCGGAGGCGATGGCTCACGAGCTGGAGCAACGCGGCGGCAAGGGCGGGTGAGCGTTCGATCAATAACTGCATCTCCGTGCGAGAAACAAACAGCACGCGCGTGGGCATTACAGCGATGGCACTGGCGGAGCGCGGCAGTTGTTCGATCACGGACATCTCGCCGAACACGCCGCCGGGCGCGACCTGTGTGAGTATTTGCCGTTGCGTGTCATTGATCACGCCCGAGATTTCCACGAGTCCCTCACCGACCACGTAGAGTCCATCGCCGGGATCGCCCTCGCGGAAAATTTCCTTTCCCGTCGCGAACATCCGTTCCTGAACCACTGCGATAACGCGCGCCAACTCCTCTGGCTTGAGAAGCCGGAAGAGTTCAGCGGATGCCAGCGAGATCATGCGTGAACTTTAGGTGAACATTCATTGAAGTGCCAGCCCTGAAAGCTTCAGGGCAGACGCATCTCAATTCGTTTGGTTTCCGGCGGCTTTCATTAACACCGTGGCTTTAGCCCGGTGGAAAGGCGCGCGACCGCAGTGAGAACCGTTTCAACGGTTTCTCGCGTCATTCCTCAAAGCCGTTGAAACGGCTGCAATCTCCCTCCACCCTCCACACACCGGGCTAAAGCCACGGTGTTAATGAGATTATTAGATGCGTCTGCCCTGCTGAAAGCTTTCGGCGGAACCGCACCCCAGAAGAACAGCAGAATTGACCAGCACATGATGGATGGTTAGCGTCTGCTCATGATTCACCGTTTTATTCTCCTCCTCGCAGGCTTGTTCCTGACATTCAGTTCAACCACCACCTTCGCGGCGGAACAAAAGCCATTGCGTGCGCTGCTGATCACCGGTGGTTGCTGCCACAATTATGCGTTTCAAGCGCAACAACTGACGAACTCAGTAGCCAAGCTCACAGCAGTCGAGTGGACAGTAGTGACGGATGGCGGCAAGGGAACGCGCGCGGAGATTTCTCTCTACAACAATCCCGATTGGGCCAAAGGCTTCGATGTGGTTGTTCACAACGAATGTTTCGCCGACACGACCAACCAGGTTTACATCCGCAAGATCACAAGCGCGCACAAGGCTGGCGTGCCAGCGGTGGTGATCCATTGTGCGATGCACACATATCGGGCGGTGGACATTGACGACTGGCGCGAGTTTCTCGGCGTGACCAGTCGGCGGCACGATCATCAAAGCAACTATCCGGTGAAACTGGTTGAACCCGGCCATCCGATCTTGAAAGGCGTTTCGGACAAGTGGGTGACGCCGATGGAGGAGCTTTACGTCATCGAGAAACTCTGGCCCAACGCGAAGGCGCTGGCGACTTCTGTGAGCGAAAAGGACGGCAAGACGTATCCGGCGGTGTGGATCAATCAATACGGCAAAGCCCGCGTCTTCGGCACCACCTACGGCCACTCCGACGACATTTGGCGCGACGAAAATTATCTCACGCTCGTATCACGCGG
>JAYUAV010000175.1:0-3667 GCA_043741175.1 Verrucomicrobiota bacterium | reverse complement strand
GATGACGCGCGAACCGATCTTGATTCCCGATCTCGTCGTGGGCGATGTCGTGCGTCCGCTCACCGACCGCGAGGAACAAGACCCGGATTGGGTGCTGGTTCGGTCGGACGGTCAGCCCGTGTTTCACTTCGTCAACGTCGTGGACGATCTGGAGATGGGCATCACGCACGTCATTCGCGGCGAGGATCACTTGAGCAACACCGCCAAGCACATTGCGCTCTTCCGCGCGTTCGGAGTCGAGCCGCCGAAGTATGCACACATTCCGCTCATCCTGAACGGCGACGGCAGCAAGATGAGCAAGCGCGACAAAGGCGCGTCTCTCACGACTTATGGCGATGAAGGTTTCCTGCCCGAAGCCGTGAACAACTATCTCTGCCTGCTCGGCTGGTCGCCCAAGGACAACACGGAAAAACTTTCGCTCGGCGATGTCATCGAGCGTTTTGACCTGCCGCAGATTCTCCGGCACAACGCCAAGTTTGATTTCGAGAAACTCACCTGGTTGCAAGGCGAATACTGTCGCGAACTCGCTCCCGACCGCTTCTACGAACTCGGCGTCCACGCGTTTGCCAAGGCGGGCGTTGATACCAATCAGTTCGACACCACCTACGTCAAAGCCGCGCTTGATACGTGCCGAGGCAAGATCAAGACTTTCGCCGAACTGCCCGCCTACGCCGGTTTTTATTTCCGCGACGAACTCACCTACGAACCCGAAGCCGCAAAGAAAGCCTTCGTGCCCGAGAACAAACCGCGTGTGGAAAAGGTACGCGACGCTTTTGGCAAACTCACGACGTTTGATGCTGCAAGTATTGAAGCCGCGTTGAAAGCCACCGCCACCGAACTCGGCGTGAAAGTGGGCGTGCTCATCCACCCGACGCGTCTCGCTGCCACTGGAAATCCGCACGGCCCAAGCCTGTATCATTTGCTTGAAGTCTTGGGCAAAGATAAGGTCATGCAGAGGATTGAAAGGGCAATGGCGCAGATTGCATAAGCATTGACAGGCGCGGCAAAAGCCAATAGAAAAATCACGTTATGTTCACAGCCAGACAACTCAAAGAGCGAATTGAACAAAAGCCGTTCCGGCCATTACGCATCCGTATGTCGAACGGCGAAGCTTACGACATTCCCCACCACGATGCGGCGTGGGTGCTTCGCGATTCGGTCGAAATCGGCCTCGATCCAGATGCGGATGGTTTTGTGGCATACACCCGACGATGCTCCATCTTGCACATTGCGAGCATCGAAGACATCCACACGCCCAAAGCGGCGTGAATCTTTCCGACCTTCAATTGAAACGCATCGAAACATCAGCCGACGCCTTGACGGTTGAGTTGATGGATGGCCGCGTGTTGACCGTGCCGCTCGCCTATTATCCAACGCTCTTGCACGCGACCGAAGCCGAGCGGAAGAACTGTCAGTCCATCGGCGCGGGCTACGGCATCGAATGGCCATGCTGGACTACCACTTGAGCGTTGAAGGTCTGATGCAAGGCCAGCCCGAAGCACTAGGTTTGCGCAGGTTGAAAACGGCAGCGTAACCAAACGAACTCGGTGTGAAAGTGGGCGTGCTCATCCACCCAACGCGACTTGCTGCCACCGGCAATCCCAACGGCCCGAGCCTGTATCATTTGCTTGAAGTGTTGGGGAAAGCAAAAATGATGAGACGACTGGAACAAGGTCTTTCGCGAAATGGGATAAGGACGTGACACAAAAGCCAAGGCGACGTGGCGCACTTGTTCGCTTGGCTTCCGTTCGTTCACTGTTAAAAATCTGCGCGTGCAAGAAATCGTCATTCATTCCGACGGCGCGTGTCACGGGAATCCCGGTCCGGGTGGCTGGGCGGCTGTGCTTGTTTGCGGCCCGCAACGTCGCGAAATCAGCGGCGGCGTTCCCGCCACCACGAACAACCGCATGGAACTGCTCGCTGCCATCGAATCTCTCTGCGCGCTGAATCAATCTTGCTCGGTGGAGTTCCACACGGATTCAAACTATCTGCGCGACGGCATCACGAAATGGCTGCACGGCTGGAAACGCAACGGTTGGCGCACCAAAACCAAAACCCCAGTGAAGAACGAAGACCTGTGGCGTCGCCTTGATGTTGCTGTCACGCGGCATCAGGTGAAATGGCATTGGGTGAAAGGCCATGCAGGAGATGCTGGCAACGAGCGGTGCGACGAACTCGCCACCGCCGTGATTCTCGCGTTGAAGAAAAATTATTCCCGCGAACAACTTGCGATGTGTCTTCGTGAGTTCAACGAAAGTCAGAAAGCACCTGTGGCTGCCGAACTGTTGCTGTTGGGTTAAGTCTTAATTTTTAGTTGCAAACGATTCAACCTTGCTAGACCTGAATGAAAATCCGCCACATCCAATTCTTCCGCGCTGTCTCGCCGCTCTCGCGTCCCATCGCCGACAGCACGCATTCCATCCCTGAGATTGCTTTCATCGTCACCCGCATCACGCTGGATTCCGGTGTGACAGGCGAGGCTTACTTGCTTGCGTTCCATTATTCGCAACAAGCCATCGCAGGCGCTCTCCGCGACATCGCGCCAATGGCGATGGGTTGGGACGTGAATCAAACCGAGGCGTTCATCCAACATTACGAAAAAGAGTCGGAGTATTTTGGCAACAAAGGTATTCATCGCTGGGCGCTCGGCTCGATCAATATCGCCATGTGGGATGCGCGTGCGAAATCCCTCGGCGTGCCCGTCTGGAAAATGTTCGACACACATCACACGCGCGTGCCGCTTTATGGCAGCGGCGGCTGGCTCTCGTATTCAATCCCTGAATTGCTCGACGAAGTCACACGCTACGTGAAGCGCGGCTTCCGCGCTGTGAAGATCAAAGTCGGCTCGCCTGACTTGCAGAACGACATTGAGCGACTCACCCGCGTCCGCGAAGCCGTCGGCCCGCACATCCAGATCATGATGGACGCAAACCAAGGCATGAACCTCGCCACGGCATCGCAACTTTCCGCCGCCGCGCGCGACTTGAAGATCACTTGGTTTGAAGAACCGTTGCCGAATACGGATTTCGCTGGTTATGCGCAGTTGCGTCGCGTCGCCGGAATTTCCCTCGCGATGGGTGAACGAGAATTTGACCTCGTTGCCCTGCGTGAATTGATCGCGCGCGATGGTCTCGATCTCTGGCAGCCTGACATCCTGCGTCTCGGCAGCGTGGAAGCGTGGCGCGCGTCTGCTGCGTTGGCCGAGGCGCATCGCATCCCCGTCCTGCCGCACTACTACAAGGAATACGACGTGCCGCTGCTCATGACGATCCCCAACGCCCACGGCTCGGAATCGTTCGATTGGGTGGACGACCTCATCACGCATCCGATCCGCATGAAGGATGGTTTCGCGTATCCGAACGACGGCGCAGGCTGGGGGTTTGAGTTTAACGACGGGCGGTTGAAAGAATTGAATTAAACTCGCTCAGGGATAGGCAAGCGAACTGCGACGTGTGTTGAAGTTTTAAGGAGTCAACACGTCAATATCCGGCGCGGTGTGTTTGAAGTGAGACGGGTTGCGCGTGACGATCTGGACGGCTTTCTTTCTACGGGCGTAGGTCGCGTGCAGCGAATCGTAAATCCCGCCGCCCATGACTCCACGGCTTCGAGCTTCGCGGATGGATGTTTCGTAGTCGCCCAAAGTCAAAGCCTCCACGGGCATCATCTC
>JAYUAV010000174.1:0-8309 GCA_043741175.1 Verrucomicrobiota bacterium | reverse complement strand
CCGGTGTTGAGCGTGATGACGTTCCGCACGCCGGAGGAGGCGTTCGAGCGCGCGAACAACATCCCCTACGGCTTGAGCGCGGGCGTGTGGACGGACAAGGGCAGCAAGATTTTCAAAATGGTCAACAAGCTGCGCGCCGGCGTCGTCTGGGCGAACACCTACAACAAGTTCGACCCGACGAGTCCGTTCGGCGGCTACAAGGAAAGCGGCTTCGGTCGCGAGGGCGGGTTGCAAGGGCTGGCGGCGTATTGCAGATTGGATTGAAGGACGGTTGGGCTTGCCATTTTCATGTGGGCAAGTGAATCGAAAATGTTGTTTGTCGTCCTGACTCGTTTTGCACGGTGATACTTCCGCCGTGTGCTTGCACGATGGCCTTGGTAATGGCGAGCCCGAGGCCGCTATGGCCGGTGGCGGATCGCGCTTTGTCACCGCGATGGAAGCGTTCGAAAACGTGCGGCAAATCTTCGGCGGAAATTCCCGGCCCGGTGTTGGCGACGGTGAGTGTCGCCAAACCATTTTCCCGCTTGCTCGCAACACGGACTTCGCCGCCGTCCTGGTTGTATTCGACGGCGTTGGCGAACAGGTTGGTGACGACTTGCGCTAGCCGGTCGGCATCGCCGCGACAAATTGCGGCGGAAAAATCGGTGCGGATTTGAATCCCACGTTTGGCGGCGAGTGGCCGGATGTGTTCAAGGTTTTCGGCGGCGATTTGGGCAAGGTCGCATTCGTCGCGGCGAAGCGTTTCCTGTCCGGCGTCGAGGCGGGCGAGTTCGAGCAGTGATTCGATGAGGCGACGCATACGTTGCGCGGCGCGTTGTGCGGCCTCAAAGGCTTCGCGGTGTTCCTCGTTCAGACATTCACTGGCAAGGCCGTTTTGTGCGTGCGTGAGCATCACGGCGACGGGCGTGCGAAGCTCGTGCGCGGCGTCGGCGGTGAAGCGCGCCTGCTGGGTGAACGCGGCGTCGAGACGGGCGAAGGTGGCGTTCAGCACGCTGACGAGCTGGCCGAGTTCGCTGTCGGTTTCGGTGGTGTTGATGCGCTGCGAAAGGTCGCCGGTGGAAATTTTCCCGGCGGTGGAGCTGATTTCGTTGATCGGCCTCAAAGCGCGCGTGACCAGCCATGCGCCACCCGCCAGACCAATGAGCAGCACCACCGAACCGATGCCTGAGAGCCACCACCCGAGTTGACGGATGTCGGCGAGGTCGGCGGCAATCGGACGTCCGACGAGCACGCAATCGCCCGGGCCGGGGAATGAAAAAACTTCACGCAGTGTGCCGCGCACACGCACCGGAGGTTCACCGACTTTCGGCATCGGGACATCGGGCGGCGCGGTGGCGGAATAGATGATGGGCCTCGTGCCGTGACGTAACCACACGACGTAGTAAAAACCTTCGCCGCCCGCTTGATCGAAAAGGGAGGAATCTTTGGACGCCAGCCCGAACTCGCGCAAGTCCCGGTCGCCACGGACGGGTCGTTGCGATTCGACCAGCACCGGCAGGCGCTGTTGCAATTCCTCATCAATGCGCCGGATTTGCCGGGCGCTCTCCAGCCGGTAGGCGGTGATTCCGAACCCGCTCAAGACCGCGATGAGCAGCACGCCATACCAGAGTTGCAACCGCCAGCGAATGGATTGGAAGAATTTCATTCGATGCAATAACCGTGGCCGCGCCGCGTGACGATGAAGTCCTGGCCGAGTTTCTTGCGCAGATTGAAAACATGGACGTCCAGGATGTTCGAGAGCGTTTCGTCGTTCTCGTCGAACAGATGTTCATAAAGGTGAGTGCGGGTGACGAGTTCGCCGCGATGCAATGCGAGATATTCGAGCAGGACGAATTCGCGGGCGGTGAGCGTGACCGGCTGACCTGAGCGCGTGACGGTGCGGGCGGCAGTGTTGATCTGAACGTCGCCGACCTCGAGAGCAGCGCGCGCTTGCAGCGTGGTGCGGCGGATGAGGGCACGCAGCCGCGCGAGCAGTTCCGGGATGTCGAAAGGTTTGACGAGATAATCATCCGCGCCGGTGTCGAGGCCGCGCACACGGTCGGCGCTGCGGTCGCGCGCGGTGAGCATGAGGACAGGCGTAGTTTTTTTCTCCCGCAAACGCGTGAGCAATTCCCAACCGTCGAGGCGCGGGAGCATCACGTCGAGCACTATGGCGTCGTAGTCGGTGGACTGCGCTTTGTAGAGGCCGTCCTCGCCGTCGGCGGCAGTGTCCACGGCATAGCCCTGCTTGCGTAAGGCGCGCACAAGTCCCGCGAGCAAATCCGGTTCGTCTTCGACTACGAGCAGTCTCATCGTTGGTAAATCTTTTTCCGGCGTGTCACTGGAGATTGACAATTTTTTTGCGACAAAACAATCCGCGATCATTGCTGAAGCATGGCAAACGGAAGATTAACGGATGATTAACGCCGGATTCATCGGGCGTTAATGTGCCTTCATTTAGAGTGGCGGCATGAAAGTAAGACTTTTGGCTGCGCTTCTCGCCACCGCCGTTGTTGCGTCCGCGCAAGAACGGCCGCGTAACCCACCGCCCGTTGGCCGACCCAAAAGCGGCTCGCCCGGTTTGGTGAAGCCCACGATGGCTGACACCATCAAGGTCAATGTGTATGCCGACAACTGGTTCGTCCTCTACATCAATGGCAAGCTCGCGGCGGTGGACTCGATTGATTTCATCCCGCACAACGTCGTGTCAGTGGACATCCTGCCGGAATATCCGATGACCATCGCGGTGCTGGCCAAGGACAACGCCGACCCCAAGACCGGTCTCGAATACGGCAATCACATTGGCGATGGCGGGTTCATCATCAAGTTCGCTGACGGCACGGTGTCGGATGCGAAGTGGAAAGCGAAAAGCTTTTTCAAAGGTCCGATCAATGGCGACGTTAAGAATCCCAAGGTGGAACACACGCCCCTTCCCGCAGACTGGTTCGCCGTGGATTTCGACGATAGCCGTTGGGCCAACGCCAAAGAATACAGCGAGCAGCGGGTGAATCCGAAAGAGCCCTTCTACCAAGCGGATTTCAAAGGCGCGAAGTTCATCTGGACGGACGACCTCGATTTGGACAACACGATCATCTTCCGCACGCGAGTTGAGAAGCTGGGCTGGAAACCGCGTTGGAACACCAAGCCCGACCTAGACCTCTCCGGCGCGCCGCTCAAGTGATGAACCATAACCCCAACCACCAAATCAAATGAAACCAATCCTTATCATCGTCGCCAGCTTGCTCGTTGTTTGCGCGTCAACCCCGCTGGCGTTTGCTCACGTCACCGGTGACCCCGCGCATGATAACGCCGGGGCGAAATATGATTTCAGCGTCCGTCCGCCAACAAACATTGTGATGGGCGCAACTGGAACCAACATCGCGGCGGCCTTTGCGCGGTTTGCGCCAAAAGTAAGGACGCATGTGGAAGGAAAATTTCTCTTCGTCGAATCCGATGGATTGCCCGCGCACAACATGATGGTCGGCATCACCGCGTGGCAGCAGCAAGTGCCGTTGCCCCAAGCTTACTTCGGCGACAATGCGTGGCGCATTCCATTATCGCCCGTGCCGTCACAAAATCCCGTATCTATCAAGGGGCGGTTTCTGCGCGGGGCCATCGCGCTGGCGGCGAATGGCATCCCGATATTCAACCCACAAAATAATCGCGGCGAAATTTCGCAGGAGATCGGCGAACTCGATCAATGGGGCGGACATTGCGGTCGCGCGGATGATTATCATTATCACGCCGCGCCGTTGCATTTGCAGAGTGTGGTAGGCAAGGCGCTGCCGATTGCCTACGCGCTTGATGGCTACGCGATTTATGGCCTGACCGAACCCGACGGTTCCGCGCCCACGAAGCTCGACGCCTTCAACGGTCACGCGACATCCACACTCGGCTATCACTATCACGGTTCGACGAAGTATCCCTACGTCAACGGCGGCTTCCACGGCGAGGTCGTCGAGCGCGATGGCCAGGTGGATCCGCAACCGCACGCGCAACCGGTTCGTCAGGACCGACCGCCCTTGCGCGGCGCTCGCATCACCGGCTTCACCAACTCCCCCGATCAAAAAACGTTCTCCCTCAAGTATTCGGTGAACGGAAAGCCGGGTGGCATCAACTACTCGACGGCGGGCGACGGGAACTGGAAGTTTCAATTCATCAGCACCGACGGGACGACGCGGGATGAAACTTTCAGCGCCAGCGGACGCCGTGGCGGTGCTGGTGGTGGTGGGCCTGGTGGGCCTGGTGGTCGTCGCAATGGCGACCAACCGGGACGCCCGGGTTCGGGCGGGGATCGTCCGCCACGAGATCGCTCCGATGCGCGGTCGCCGCGCGACGAGGGCGCTCCTATTGCGCCCCTGAATTTTATGCCAAAACGGAGCGGCAATTTTTCGCTGCAAAGTTCTGCCGTGATTAATGGTGGTGCACTGCCCGCGGAGTTCACGGGCGACGGCGACGGTTCGACGTTGCCTTTGGAATGGAAAGGATCTCCGGCGAACACGAAGGGTTACGCGCTCATCATGGATCACCTCGCGCCCGGCAACGTGATGAAATGTTATTGGACGATGTGGGACATTCCCGCGAACGTCACCAGCCTGCCCAAAAATGTGCAGGGTATTGGCAAGCTTGGTCCGAGTTTCAAGGGTAAGCTCAGTTACGAACCGCCGCATTCGCAAGGGCCTGGTCCGAAAACTTATGTCCTAACGATGTATGCCTTGTCCACTCCACTGCACTTGAATCAATTACCACGCGAAGTAACTCGTGAAGTATTGCTGGATAGGATGAAAGACTTAATCCTCGACAGCGCGGAGTTGCGCGTGGTCTATGATCGAAGCACCGCCAACGGAGAAAACGCCAGAGCGACGACCTCAATAAAATGAACTCAAACATGAAAACCAAACTACTCGCTGGCGTATTTCTAGTCATAGCCGTCGTCTCACTGCACGCCCAGACTTACAACGCGCTCTGGATTCCGCCGACGCTCTCGGGCACAACTTTCAATCTCTGGCTTTCCCAGACTAACCGGGCATTCCGCGCGACAGGCGCGAAGACGGTCACCTATGGCTTCAACGGCGCAGACTTCTGGGGGTCCACGCTCATCATGAACAAGGGCGACGTGGTGCAGATCAACATGACAAATAAGTTGTCGGCTATTACCACGGTGCATTGGCACGGACTTCACATTCCCGCCATCATGGACGGCGGGCCTCATCAGATGATTTCGCCCGGCACAGTCTGGTCGCCGAGTTTCATCGTGAAGAACGACGCAGCCACCTACTGGTATCATCCGCACCTGCACGGCATTGCGCAGGAGCAACTCACGAAGGGCGCAGGTGGATTTATCATTGTCCGCGATCCGCAAGAGGCTGCGCTCGCGTTACCGCGCACCTATGGCGTGGATGACCTCCCGGTGGCGTTCACGAGCCGCCGGTTTCTGACTAACTCCTATCAAGGCATCACGCCGGGAAATCAATTCGCCTACGACCACCTCCTTGATAACTACGGTGACTACCTCCTAGCGAACGGCGTTACCAACGCGCAGGTCAGCCTGCCCGCGCAATTCGTTCGACTGCGGATTCTCAATGCGGAAATTGAGCGCGGCTACAACCTCGGCTTCAGCGACAACCGGACGTTCCATGTCATCGCCAATGACCAGGGACTGCTCAACGCACCCGTCCCAGTCACGCGGATGTTCCTCATGGTCGGCGAGCGCGTGGAAATTTTGCTCAACCTGTCCACCAATGCGGTCGGCTCTTCGCTGGACTTGAAGGCATACAATTCCGGTCAGGTCTTCGGTTTCCCCGGACAGGAGGGCAATCCGCGCCAGCCGAACGGAAGCTCCGGCCCTATCAACGGCAGCTTGCTCAACAACACCGACTTCAATCTCCTGCATATCGTCGTGGCCGCAGTTACCACTAACGCGATTACCGCCTTGCCGACGACATTGGCGACTAACACCTACTGGACTACTAACGACGTGACGAACACGCGCACCATCACGCTCACTGGCGGCGGAGGCGGATCAGAATTCACGTTCAACAACGCCACCTTCAACCACACGAATTACGATCACTCCATTAGTCTCAACGCGGTGGAGAAGTGGATCATCTCAAACCAGGCGGGCGCGATCTTTGGCCACTCGTTCCACATCCACGACGTGCGCTTCAAAATCGTGGCGCGCAACGGAGGCACGCAGGTCACGTCCACTGGTTTGGCGGCACCGTATGAGTCGGGTTGGAAGGACACGTTCTACGTGCCCAAGGGGGAGACGGCGACGTTCATTGCCAAGTTCGACGACTTCGCCAGCAACATAAATCCGTTCATGTATCACTGTCACTTTATCAACCACGAAGACGGCGGGATGATGGGGCAATTCCGCGTGACGAATAACGTCGTCGAAAATCTTGTTATCCAGAGCTTCACGCGCACGGGGACGAACAACCACATCGCGCTGCGCTTCAATGCCACGCCCGGCACGACCTACACGCTGCAATACTCGGATACTTTGGGAACCAATCCCTGGAGCGACATCGCCTCCGTGACCAGCGACGGCACTGCGGTGACCTACACCGAGTCCAACTCAGCGCGCCTAGCCGGGCCGAGAGGATTCTATCGAGTCATCATGCCGGTGGTTCCAGATATAACCGTAGCGGCATTTAGAGCCGCAGCTCTGGCGGCGGAAGTGATCTGTGGCACGAAGCAATCGTTACTACTTACAAAATGATTCAGGCTTTCAGATGAAGAACAGTGCTGTGAAAAAAATTCTCTTTGCTCTAGTCCTCGCGATTCACTGCACCGCCGGTGCGGCTAAACAAAACATTTTGCTCATCATCGCCGACGATTACGGCGTGGACAGCAGTTCGCTTTACAATTCGACAAACACCGGTGCGACCCTGCCGCCAACGCCGAACATCGCGTCGCTTGCGGCCAGCGGAGTCGTCTTTCGCAACGCCTACGCCAATCCGCTTTGCTCGCCGACGCGCGCGTGCCTGCTGACGGGCCGGTTTGGGTTTCGCACCGGCATCGGCGACGTGGTTCAAGGCTCACAAGCGCCGCTCTCGGCGACAGAGTTCACCTTGCCCAGGGCGTTTTCCACAAACGGCTCGCTCGGTTACCAGCTCGCGCAATTTGGAAAATGGCATCTCGCCAGCGGCATAAACACGCCGCTCACCGTGGGCGGCTGGACGAATTATGTCGGCAATCTGACCGGCCAAATAGCGAGTTATACGAACTGGGCGAAAACAGTGAACGGCGTTACGAGCACGAGCACTAATTATGCGACAACCGATCTGGTCAACGATGCCACGAATTGGATTTCCGCGCGCGGAACGAATGCGTGGTTTCTGTGCGCCGCCTTCAACGCGCCGCACACGCCGTTTCATTTGCCGCCGACTAATCTGTGTCCTCATTATTCCAACCTATCCGGCACAACGAGCGACATCAGCGCTCAACCGGTGAAATATTTTCATGCGATGACCGAAGCGATGGACACCGAAATTGGCCGGCTGCTGGCCGCGCTGCCTGACCGTGCTAACACTCATATTATTTTCCTCGGCGACAACGGCACGCTCGGCAGCATGATTCAACCACCATTTACCAGCACGCGCAGCAAGAACACGCTTTACGAAGGCGGCACTCATGTCCCGCTGATCATCTCAGGCCCGGCGGTCGTGAATCCGAATCGCACCAACAACACGCCCGCCAACATGGTGGATGTGTTCGCGACGATCCTGGAAATGGCCGGGAGCAGCGTCAGCGCCGTCGTGCCGCCGACGGTGACGATTGATGGACAAAGCCTGATGCCCGCGTTGCAAACCACAAACTCCCTGCCGCGCTACGCCTACTCGGAATTATTCGGCGCGGGCGTCATTCCGCAGAGTGCCGTCGGTCGCACCCTGCGCAATTCGCAGTTCAAGCTCATCCGTTTCACCAACAAGGAGGAGTTTTACGATCTGCAAAATGATCCTTACGAAACGGTGAACCTGCTCACCAACGGACTCACAGCAACGGCGCAGTCGAATTACTTTGGGCTTTCCCTCAAACTGGCGGGGTATCAATCCGCGCTGGCGCAGCCGATCATCGCCGGTTGGGCCAAGACCAATCTGCAGTTCACCGCGACCGTGACGCGGGCCACCAACCTGACTTACAAGTTATGGCGCGCTTCGGTGCTGGATGATCTGGCGTGGTCGCCGCAAACCAATGCCGTCGTCGTCACCAATGGGGTCGCGAGTGTGACGCTCACGGACACGAACGCCAGCGGGGCGCAGAGCTTTTATCGCGTCGTGGGAACGTCACCTTGAACTATGATCACGCAGCAAATTAATAAACGG